>NZ_JAPDBQ010000049.1:0-25782 GCF_027705325.1 Aeromonas sp. QDB18 | reverse complement strand
AGGGCGTGCATCGAGAAGACAGATTATCCCATCCCGGCAGAACTGATGCCGTCAACCCCGTCCTGGTGAATAGATACTGCAGGAGGAGCTGGTCAAGTTGCAGGAGTGGGTCAAGCAGGAGGGGCTCAAAGTGGTGGTGCTGTTCGAGGGGCGCGACGCCGCGGGCAAGGGGGGCGTCATCAAGGCGATCACCGAGCCCCTCAACCCCCGGGTCTGCCGGGTCACCGCCCTGCCCGCCCCCTCGGATCGGGAGCGCACCCAGTGGTACTTCCAGCGCTACGTGGCGCACCTGCCCTCGGCGGGCGAGATGGTGCTGTTTGACCGCTCCTGGTACAACCGGGCCGGGGTCGAACGGGTGATGGGCTTTTGCAGCGATGACGAGTATCGCGAATTCCTGCGCGCCTGCCCCGAATTCGAGCGGATGTTGATCCGCTCCGGCATCACCCTCATCAAATACTGGTTCTCGGTCAGCGACGAAGAGCAGGAGAAACGCTTCAAGGAGCGCATCAATACTCCCATCAAGCGCTGGAAATTCAGCCCCATGGATCTGCAATCCCGCTCCCGCTGGGTGGAATACTCCCGCGCCAAGGATGACATGTTCACCTACACGGATACCGAGGATTGCCCCTGGTTCGTGGTGGACGCCGACGACAAGCGCCGCGCCCGCCTCAACTGCATCTCCCACCTCCTTGGCAAGGTGCCCTACGAGGCGATCCACTACGAGCCCATCACCCTGCCTCCCATCAAGACCGAAGGGTATGAGCGCCCGCCGCTCACCAGCCAGCACTTCGTGCCGGACGTCACCGCCGCCCTCGAGTCAGACAAGCACGGGCAGTGACGGGTTCCGGCCAGCCGCCCCCGCTGGCCGGAACCCGGGCTTCGGATGACGGGCAATAAAAAGCCGGTCTTGCGACCGGCAAAAGGCATTGAACGTATAGAAAGGAAAACCTGGCACTCTCGCCCTCTCAGGCGCGGATATATTTGGCCGTGCGCGGGAACGCCTGCTCCTTGGCATCGAACAGGTAGCAGGCTTCGGCCGGGATGCCGACGCTGTACTCCTGGCCGGTGGCCACGTCGATGTCGGAGCTCGCCTTGACGGTGAAGTCGTGACCATCCACGTCCATGTAGACGAAGGACTCGGCCCCCAGGTGTTCGGCTACCTGCACCACGCCGCTCACGCGGCTGTCGGCATGGGCATGACCCAGCGGCACCAGGTGCTCGGGGCGAATGCCCAGCTCCACCTTGTCGCCCACCGCGCCGCGACGGGCATCCACCCGGGCACGCACGGTATCGCCGGAGGTGAGCTTGACCAAGCACTCCTGCTCGCCGATCTCCACCAGCTCGCCCGCCAGGAAGTTCATCTTGGGGGAGCCGATGAAGCCTGCCACGAACTTGTTGTCCGGGTTGTGGTAGAGCTCGAGGGGGGTGCCGAACTGCTCCAGGTTGGTGGCCGCCTCGCCCTTGAGCGGGCTCAGCACCACGATGCGGTTGGCCAGCGTCATGGCCTCCACCTGGTCGTGGGTCACGTAGATGATGGTGGAGTTGAGCTCCTTGTGCAGCTTGGCGATCTCGATACGCATCTTGACCCGCAAGGCGGCGTCGAGGTTCGACAGCGGTTCGTCAAACAGGAACACCTGCGGCTGCTGCACGATGGAGCGGCCGATGGCCACCCGCTGACGCTGACCGCCAGAAAGGGCCTTGGGCTTTCTGTCCAGCAAAGGCTCGAGACCCAGGATCTCGGCGGCGCGCATCACCCGCTTGTGGATGTTCTCCTTGTCCATCTTCTTGAGCTTGAGGCCAAAAGCCATGTTCTCGTAGATGTTCATGTGCGGGTAGAGGGCGTAGGACTGGAACACCATGCCCACGTTGCGCTCCACCGGCGGCACGTCGTTCATGTAGCGCCCGCCGATGGTCAGCTCGCCGCTGGTGATGTCTTCCAGACCCGCGATCATCCGAAGCAGGGTGGACTTGCCGCAGCCGGACGGGCCGACGAAGACGATGAACTCCCCTTCCTTGATGTCGAGGTTGATGCTGCGCAGGGTGTCCTTGTGGACAGCCGGGTCGTAATTTTTGCGAACGTTGTTGAGTACTACTTCAGCCATGTCGAGCTCCGCTCTTGAATCTTTGCAAATCGTGATGACGGGGGGAGCCAGCTCCCCCGGCCATGAACCGTTAACCTTTCACGCCGCCTGCGGTCAGACCGCCCACCAGCCAGCGCTGGGCGAGCAGGAAGACGACCGTGATGGGGAAGCCTGACAGCACGGCGGCTGCGGCGAAGTCACCCCACAGGTAGTTCTGCGGATAGAGGTACTGCTGGGCCCCGACCGCCAGGGTCAGATTGTTCACATCCTGCAACAGGATGGAGGCCATGGGCACCTCGGTGATGGATCCGATGAAGGCCAGGATGAACACCACCGCCAGAATGGGCACCGACAGGGGCAGCAGGATCAGGCGGAACGCCTGCCACGGAGTAGCGCCATCGATGGCCGCCGCCTCCTCCAGGGAAGAGTCGATGGTCTCGAAGTAGCCCTTGATGGTCCAGACGTGCAGGGCAATGCCCCCCATGTAGGCCATGATCAGGCCGCCGTGGGTGTTGAGACCCAGCCAGGGGATGTAGTCACCGATCTTGTTGAAGAGCGCGTAGATGGCCACCAGTGCCAGCACCGCCGGGAACATCTGGAAGATCAGCATGCCCTGCAGGATGGTGGACTTGCCACGGAACCGCAGACGGGCGAAGGCGTAGGCACAGGTGGTGGAGAGCACCACTATCATCAGGGCGGTGATGCCCGCCACCTTGATGGAGTTCCACAGCCAGGTCAGCACCGGGAACGGCGGCGGCGTGATGCTGCCATCGGCGTTGGTGATGGACATTCCGAGCGCCAGCTTCCAGTGATCCAGGGTCGGATTGGTGGGGATGATCTCCCCCACCGAGAAGTTGCCGTTACGGAACGAGATGGCGATGACCATGATCAGCGGGAAGATGATCAGTGCCAGGAAGCCCCACATCACCAGGTGGGTTGCCCACACCCGGTATTTGACTGATTTGGGTTGTACGATTGCCATGTTGAAGCCTCCTTACAGTTGCTTGTCGGCTTTGGACAATTTCAGGTTGAGCAAGGCCAGCGCACCCACGATGAGGAAGATAGCGGTGGCGATGGCACTGGCCAGACCGTAGTCCTGACCACCCGAGCCCTGGAACGCGATCCGGTAGGTGTAGCTCACCAGCAAGTCGGTGGTCCCGGCCGGCGTGGTGGCGCCGATGATGTCCGGCGCCCCGTTCGTCAACAACTGGATAAGTACGAAGTTGTTGAAGTTGAAGGCAAAGGATGCAATCAACAGCGGTGTCAGCGGCTTCATCAAGAGCGGTACGGTGATCTTGAAGAAGTTCTGTACCGGCCCCGCCCCGTCCATGGCAGACGCCTCGTAGAGATCTTCCGGAATCGCCTTGAGCAGGCCCATGCAGAGGATCATCATGTAGGGGTAACCGAGCCAGGTGTTGACGATGAGGATCATCACCTTGGCCAGGAAGGGATTGGTGTACCAGTCCGGCTTGATGCCGAAGGCCGCTTCCAGGAACAGGTTGATTTCACCGAAGTTCTGGTTGAACAAGCCCTTGAACACCAGGATGGAGATGAACGCCGGTATCGCATAGGGCAGGATCAGCATGACCCGGTAGAAACCACGCCCCCTGAGCTGCTCCCACTGCACCAGACACGCCAGCACCATGCCGATCGCCAGGGTGAACGCCACCGAACAGGCGGAGAAGATCACGGTCCAGACGAAGATCTGCATGAAGGGACTCTGGATACCCGGGTCCGTCATGATGCGCATGAAGTTTTTCCAACCCACGCTCACCACGAAACCGGGGGCAACGCCCTTGCCGACGAAGTGACCTTCCGCATCGATGTACTGGTAGAAGCCGGTGTCACCGTTGGGCAGCATCAGCTCGCCGCTCTGGTTGTCACGCAGCAGGTTGCTGTCCTTGATCATGACGCCGGACTTGAGCACGGCGCCGTCGACCAGCTGGGTATAGAGCTGTTTCTGGGCGGCGAACTTGCGCAGGCTGCTCAGGGTCAGATGGATATTGCCTTCGGGCAGTACCACATCCAGGGCACTCAGGTGGGTGCGGTGATCGACGATGGCACGAATGGGTGCCGCCTTGTCGGTCGCCTCCCCGGCCAGGGGTTGCAACTGAACAACCTGGGGCTCGTCACGGACCCGTCCTTCACGGACGGCCAGGGTACGCGCCTTGTTGTTCAGCAAGGTAAGGGGTGGACTGATAAAGGATTGGTCGTCCTGTTTCAGCAGCAGCTGAAACTGATTGTTCTCACCACCCAGGAGGGTGAAATCGAATTCACCGCCGGTCACCTTGTAGGTTTTTTTCAGATGGTAATCCCGTGCCTGCTCAAGGGAGAGCAAGTTGGATCCCGAATAGTTGGTGAAGGCGATGCCGATCGTGTAGGCAAGAGGGAAGATGATAAAAACAACCATGCCTGCCACACCGGGGAAAATATAACGGTGGGCATAAGTCTTCTTGTTCATGAAGACATAGAGACCGACGGATACGACCACCAGATCGAGCAGGGCAAATACCCACTCGCCGCTGGCATACATCATCACGGCCGCATAACCATTAAGCACTGCGATCAGTGCCGCCATGGTCCATTTCAGCCAGACGTACTTGTCTTTCTTCGGACCGGCATAGGATTCGATAGAAGGTACTACTTCCATGCCAATTAACCTTTATTGCGCCAAGAGAGATTGAGAGAGTGGGAGGCCCGAAGGCCTCCCGGGTAGTACATGCTTACTGGACGATACGCTTGGCAGCGGTATCCAGGGCTTCGTCAACACCCTGACGGCCAGAGGTGACGTTCTTGAGGGCGGTTTCGAAGGAGGACCAGAAACGGCTCATCTCGGGCACGGACGGCATCGGTTCGCCGTTCTGGGCGTTCAGCATGGTGGCCTTGATGTTGGGGTCGGCTTCCAGGGTCTTCTGGAAGGACTTCAGGGCCACGGCACCCAGCGGCTTGTCGGCGTTCATCGGCGCCAGACCGGCATCGGTCAGCAGGTAGTTCTCGAGGAACTCGATGGCCAGATCCTTGTTCGGGCTGGCGGCGTTGATGGTGGCACCCAGTACGCCAACGAAGGCCTTGGCCGGCTTGCCTTTCAGGGTCGGCAGCTGGGCTACGCCATACTTGATGCCGCTCTTGTCCAGGTTGCTCCAGGCCCAGGGACCGTTGATCATCATGGCCACTTCGCCCTTGTTGAACTTGGCGTCCATCACACCGTAGTCGATGCCCTTCTCCAGGTGACCGGATTTGATCATCTCGGAGATGTAGCCGACGCCGGCCTTGGCACCTGCGTTGTTCACGCCGGTGTCTTTGACGTCATAGCCGGTGGCGGTCTTCTTGAAGGCATAACCACCGTTGGCAGCCACCAGGGGGTAGCTGAAGTAGGGGGTGTCATAGGCCCACATGATGGCGCGCTTGCCATTTTTCTTCAGGTCTTCGTCGATCTTGGCGATCTCTTCGAAGGTTTTCGGCGGGTTGGGCAACAGATCCTTGTTGTAAATCAGGCTGACGGCTTCTACCGCGACCGGGTAGCCATAGGTCTTGCCATCGACGGTCATGGCATCCCAGGCGAATTGCTCGAACTTGGCCTTGGTGGCGGCATTCGGGGTCACGGGAACCAGCAGACCGGACTTGACCCACTCACCGTAACGGTCGTGAGCCCAGAAGAAGATGTCAGGGCCGTTGCCGGTGGCGGCGGCTTGCTGGAATTTGACTTCAACCTGATCCGGGTGGGCGACGGTTACCTTGATGCCGGTTTCGGCTTCAAACTTCTTGCCGACTTCGGCCAGGCCGTTGTAGCCCTTGTCACCGTTGATCCAGATGGTCAGCTGACCTTCATCAATGGCAGCAGTGGCAGAGCAGGCCACGCCCAGGGTAGCCAGACCGATCAGGGATGACAGCAATTTCTTTTTCATGAGCCTTTCCTTGTATTAGTTCCGCGCTGTAAGAGCATTGTGTGCAGATGTATATTATCCCAAACAGTCAATGCCTCACATGACACGCCTCGCATTTTTGAAATGCAATTACGTATTTTCTTCCAGAAAGTTATGAAAACATTTTCTTATTTCAGCGACTTAAGAAGAGATATCCCCATATTTTTGCCAAGATATGGAAATTAAATTACAGAAAGGAAATTAATTTACGTCATTGAAAGGGATTTCACCCCACTGAAAACCCTTTCACTCCCGATATTTTGTTCAATGTGTTAACAAAAGTACTGAGGTGGTTTCCATCTACATCACCCCCTAAAATAAAAAGGCACCGGAGCGGACTCCGGTGCCTTTTTGCAAGAAATGACGGCTGGATCACATTACGACTGGCGCAGCAATTGATCCTTGAGATTGGGCGGGACTCCCCTGATGGTCAGGGTGTCGGTCTGGGGATCGTAAAAGACCCGGCTGTTGAGCAACTTCTGCTCGAAGCTCAGGGTCAGGCCGCCACCGGAGCCCACAAACTTGGTCAAGCCCCGCAGGGTGGAACGGTCCGCCGGGAAGCGCTCCTCCAGCTCGTACTCCTGACCGATGAAGCTGTAAAAATCGAGGTCCCCATCACCGGGCAATTCCGCCGACAGCTCCTTGATCTCGATCTCCTCGCCGGCGCTGGCCTGCTCGGTGCAATATTTGAAGACCTGCTTCTTGTAGTCATTGCGCTCGGCCGGTTCGAGCTGGCGGCTGTCGCAGTAATCGTCCACCGCCTGCAGCAACCCCTTGTTCTGGATCTTGGCATCCATGCCCTCCCGGGCCCCCAGCAGATCCATGAAGAAATCCCCCAGCTTGCGACCGACCCGGCCCTTGCTGAAGGTGATATAACGACGCGAATCCCCCTGGGTTTTCCACTCGGTGAGATCGATGCGGGCCACCAGATTGAGTTTGCCGATATCCAGGTACTGGATGTGGCGCAGCTCCAGCGCCTCGCTCACGGTGACGCTCTCCTTGCCTTCCAGCAGGGCGATCATCAGGTAATCCACCCCCACATAGTTGTACTTGGCAATCAGCAACACCCCTTGCTCGTCCAGAGCATGCTCCACCAGCTGCTTGGCCAGCATCTGGGTCAGGTTGACGGAAAAGGGGACGAACTCGGTCTGCTCCGCCAGCAACTGCTCCAGGGCGATGCGAAAGGCGGGGGAAGGCTGCTTGGGGGCGTCTTCCCCCTCCGCCAGCTCGGCGACGGCGGCCTCGGGATCGGCGAAGAAGCCAAAGCCCTTTCCCCCCTTGCCGTTGTAGATGCGATGCAGCTCCGCCATCAGCCCTTGTACCGCCTCGTCGGCAGGCAGGGTCTGGCTGCGGGTATCGGCGTGGGGCTGGCCATCGTTGCCCGCCCGCAGGGAGTGAAGAATGATCTTGTCGATATCGAGACTCATGTCACAAAGCCATAGTGTTAGCCGAAAGGGTGAAGTATTATAAGGCGCTTTGAACCGAGGTGAACCCAAGATTATGCCCATCGTATCAAAGTACAATAACGAGCAGTTTGACGCCCTGATGAACGACCTGATCACCGCCCTGGAGAAACACAAGGCACCGGTGGATCTCAGTCTGATGGTCCTTGGCAACCTGACCACCAACATCATCAACGGCATGGCCCCGGCCCAGCGCCAGGCGATCACCGAGAAGTTCATCCAGGCACTCACCGCCTCGGTGGGCCATCGCCACGATGCGCACTGAATTTCTTCGCATTCTTTGATGTTTTTCAAGCAGATGGATCATTATGGTCGAAACCGGCAACCCCTATCGCGATAATGTCTCTCGCCTGATCACCTGGGGGCATTGGTTCTCCTTCTTCAACATCATCCTGGCCATGCTGATCTCGACCCGTTACCTGGGCGCCATCAGCTGGCCGTCGACCACGCTCGGCGTGACCTATCTCGTCATCAGCTGGATAGGTCATTTCTCGTTCCTGAGCTTCGTCACCTATCTGCTGACCATCTTCCCCTTAAGCTTCATCCTGCCCAGGGAGAAGCCGCTGCGCTTCATTTCATCCATTATCGCCACCCTGGCGCTGGTGCTGCTGCTTATCGACACCCAGGTGTTCCAGCTGTTCAAGTTCCACTTGAATGGCCAGGTGTGCCAACTGCTGCTGGATCAGGCGCAGACCGAAGAGGGCTCTATCTGGAGCATCATCTTCGTGGCGGTGCCCGCCATCTTCCTGCTGCAACTGCTGCTGTCGGCCTATGTGTGGCGCAAGATCAACAAGCGCAAACGCCGCCAGTACGGCAATCAGGTGGGGCTGGCCCTGCTGGTCTGCTTCATCCTCACCCATCTGGTCAACAGCTGGGCGGATGCGACCCTGTATCAACCCATCACCATGCAACGGGCCAACTTCCCCCTCTCCTACCCCATGACCGCCAGGAGCTTCCTGGCCAAGCATGGCTGGCTCGACCTCGAGCAGTATGAGAAGAAGGCCGAAGATCAGGGAAGCGCTGAGCACCGTCTGCTCTATCCCTTGCGCCCCCTCAGCGTGAGCGCACCCAGCGATCACAAGAACCTGCTGGTGGTGGTGGTCGACTCCCTGCGAGCCGACATGCTCAACAACATCAACATGCCCAATCTGCAACGCTACGCGGACAACCACTTCAATTTCCGCCAGCACATGAGTGGTGGCAATGATGAAGCCATGGGGATGTTCAGCCTCTTCTACGGGCTGCCCGGCCACTATTACGGGGACATCCGGGCCGACAAGCGCCCCCCCGTGCTGTTCGACGAGATGCTGCGTCAGGACTACCAGTTCGGCCTGTTCGGTGCACTGGAAGATGCCAAGCAGTATCGCCAGAGCCTGCTTGCGGGTCTGCGCAAGCAGGTCTTCGTCTCCCGCCAGACCGATGACCGCAGGCTCATCGACGACTGGCAGCAGTGGCTTGGCACGCGCACCGCGGACAGACCCTGGTTCTCTCTGGTCTATCTCTCTAGCCCGGGGGATTATCAGGTGCCAGCCAGCATCAAGGGCCCCTTCCAGCCCGAGTTGACCCGCTTCAACCCGGCCACTGCCTATCGGCCCGAGAACCTGCAGAAGCTGGAGAACCGCTACAAGAACGCGGTCTTCTATACCGATCAACTGCTGGAGCAGATGCTGACCCAACTGCAATTGCAGGGGCTTGATGATCAGACCATCGTCGTGGTCACCTCCAACCACGGTCAGGAGTTCAACGAGACCCAGAGCAACAGCTGGGGCTATGACAGCAATTACTCGACCTATCAGGTTCAGGTCCCCCTGGTGCTGGCCTGGCCTGGTGCCGAACCTGTGCCCCAGGCGCAGGCGAGCAGCCACCTGGATCTGGTACCGACCCTGATGAAGAACATGCTGGGTGTACGCAACCACTATCGTGACTACAGCACGGGGCGCAACCTGTTCGAAGCCAGTACACGCACCTGGCTGCTGGCGGGGGATCAGAATGACTTCGCCATCTATCAGGGCAACACCATCACCCAGTTCAACAAGCAGGGGGACTTCGAGCTGCTGGACCGCGACACCTATCGCCCCATCAAGCACGGCACCCCGGACATGGGCACCCTGATCCAGGTGATGAACGAGCTCAATCGCTTCTATCGCGCCCCCTGATCTGCGCCAGCCCACCTCCTTGAGCCCGCCCCTATGGCGCAATGCTGTTCACTTAAGAGAATTTGAGTTCCAGTCCACGTAGTATCAGGACAAAAAATCGAGGGAGGCATGATGCCTCCCTCTTTCTATTGCAAGCCCCGCTGGATAAAGGCTGGAGGAAGATCGACTGGACACAGCCTTGCCCCCTCAACTCAAATCCAATTTATGAATAATCAGTCAAAAAAGTGCTTATCTGAACAGCATTGCCCTATGGCGGGCTTTTTCTTGCCCGCACCACACCCGTCCTCCTGTTTCTCATGGCGTCATTCGCAAACGTATGCCACCACCTTACTGATTTAACTCTCAAAAAATTCAATTCGATCAATATCATAAAAACAAAATGATAATGATTGTTATTTATCTACTTGACTCCCTCTGCAATAATCCGCGCCCTTCAGACTTAAATAATAATTATTCTCAAATATGAAAATTCGACTTCTTCACTATTGGCCCATGCTGCTGTCCGGTACGGCGCTGGCTGCCAGCGATCCCGCCGGGGTCGACACAACGGACATGCCCCCCGAACTCAAGGGGCGGGAAACCATCGTGGTCAAGGGACAGCGCATCGAGCAGAAGCTCTCCGAGGTGTCGGGTTCCATCACCGTCATCACGGAGGAGGATCTGGATCGCCAGGTTGCCACCGAGCTCACCGATGTGTTCAAGAACGAACTCGGCGTCTCGGTGACCGGCTCCGCCGGCCGCCCCCAGAACATCATCATCCGCGGCATGGGCGGCAACCGGGTGCTCATCATCAAGGACGGGGTGCGGGTCAGCGACGGTTTTGGCGCCGACGACCTCAACGACAAGGTGGGCCGCTTCAGCTTCGATCTCGACGATGTCAAGCAGATAGAGGTAGCCAAGGGAGCCGGTTCCTCCCTCTATGGCTCCGATGCCATCGGCGGCACCATCGTCATCAGCACCAAGCAGCCGGAAGATTACCTTCAGGGCCAGGATGCCTATCTCGGCAGCAAGGTGCTGCACGATGGCTTCGATGGCTATTACTGGAGCCAGACCCTGACCCCGTCCCGTCGGCTGGAGAGCGCGCCTCTGAGCGCCATCGCCCACATCTTCCTCGGCGAGGACGCCGGTGCCGACTATCCCACCCCAGTTCAAAACAGCAATGACGCCAACGGTCTGCAACTGCGCCTGGTGGCCGAGGTAACCCGATGAACAAGTATCTTCTGACCCTGCTGCTCACCCTGTGCAGCCCCCTGGCACTGGCCATCGCCATCGCCATCTGCGACGACGCCCTGCCCCGTACCAGCCCCACCGCCCGTTTCCAGGATCACGGCAACGGCACTGTCACCGACAGGGGCACCGGTCTAACCTGGATGCGCTGCCAGCTCGGCCAGACCTGGCGCAACCAGAGCTGCGAGGGGGAACCCACCCGCCTCTACTGGCAACAGGCACTGCAGACGGCGGAACGGATCCGCACCGAACCGAGCCATGCCCTGTATGGCTTTGGTGGTCATCACGACTGGCGCCTGCCCACCATCAAGGAGCTCGCCAGCATTCTGGAGTCCGCCTGTTACAAACCGGCATTGAACGAAACCATCTTCCCCCGCGCCATGGCCGGAGATGGCAAGGAGGTGAACGACGGCTATGTCTATCTCTGGTCTTCCACCCCGGTGCCGGCCCTTCAGGGCGTCGCTTACCTGGACATCACCAGCGGCTCCGTCGCCCAGCGCGCCCCCCGCTCTTGGGCGAAACAGGTTCTGCTGGTGAGGTGACAGCCTGGCCATGGGGGTCACCCGGTCCCCTGTTTGACACGAGGCAAGAAGCGGCAGGGTGACCCTGGCCGTCAAAAAAGCATCAAATTGCGTCATGTGATGCCTGTTCAGGGCGGTTTTGCACGCCGCAGCGCTGGCATGAAACCGGCAGAGCGGTTAGTCTAGCGGCGTTGAACCAATCCCAAGAGGTACAGATGAAAACCGTGTTGCGTTTTAGCCTGCTGGGCGCCTTGTTATTGGGTGGCCATGCCTTCGCCGCCGAACCGAAAAAATTTGATATCAGCATGTTCCCCGCCGCCGAAGTGAACCAGGAACGTGTCGTGATCCGTCTGCCAGAAGTCGAGAACGAAGCCGACATGATGGTCGAGCTGCAAGTCGGCAAGAAGATGCTGGTCGACTGCAACCTGCCCCGCTTCGCGGGCAATCTGGAACAGCACAGCGTCAAGGGCTGGGGTTACAACTACCTGACCCTGGGCCAGGTCACCGGCCCCGTCAGCACCCTGATGGCCTGCCCAGATGGCCAGAAGAAGGAGAGTTTCGTCCAGATCTACGGTCAGGGCTTCTTCGTGAACTACAACTCCAAGCTGCCCTTCGTCATCTATGTGCCCCAGGAGTACGAGGTGCGCTATCGTCTGTGGCGTGCCGACAACCTGGCACAGCCAGCCATGATTGAGTGAGTGCCGCGCACTCGGGTTCAGCTCAGTCATGATGATGATTAGGCGCCATACGGCGCCTTATTTTTAGCTTCCGAGCCCGTTCTTGAGCGGTTTTTCCTGTACAAAATCTGACATAACTCCACTATTTTTCAGGCTTTTTTGTGCAGCGCACCGCAAAATGCCCCCTCGGGATGCGACAAACCCTGTTCGATAAAAGATATTTATTAACATAGTAAGAAAATTGATTTTGCACTCTGCGACGGCCTGATGATACTTGCCCGCAAAGGTCAAACTAACCAGAACAAGAGCACTATGAGCTTCGAATCAGACAAGCGTTTCAACGACTTCAAACATTTTCCCCGTGGCCTGCGTCGCAGTGGCGAATTCACCGTGGCCGAAGCGGACAGTCTGGAAAAATATGGCACCGTGATGCTGGCGCTCTATCAGGGCAACCTGGCCCCGCGCGATGACGTAGAAAGTGCCTTTATCGAACAGGTCAAATCCGGCGCAGCCGGCAACAACCCCCACGCCAAGGTGTGGTTCAAATACCTGAAGGTGATTGGTCCCAAGCGCGTGCACCGTCTGTGCACCGTCGCAGGCGGCGCCAATGAAGATGCGGGTGGCAGCTTTGAAGGCGGCGGTGGCGGCAGCGACGAGTCCCTCGATTAATGGATACCGAGCTGCTTCGGACCTTCATCGAGGTCAGCAAGACCCGGCACTTTGGCCGGGCGGCTGAAAATCTCTACCTGACCCAGTCGGCGGTGAGCTTCCGGATCCGCCAGCTCGAGCAGCAACTCGGGGTCAGCCTGTTTGCCCGTCATCGCAACAACATCCGCCTGACTGCCTCCGGTGAGCGTCTGCTGCCCTACGCAGACGCCATTCTGCATACTTTGGGGCGCGCCAAGCAGGACGTGGCCCTCTCCCCCGGTTTCAGCCAGCAGCTTGCCATCGGCGCCCCCGCCGTCTTCTGGGAGCTCGACTTCAACGACTGGCTGAACCATGTCTATGCCCTGGCCCCCGGCCTCGCGGTGCGCCTCGAAACCGCCTCCCGCGAGCACCTCTGTCGCCAGTTGCTGGAGCGCTCCCTCGATCTGGCCCTGCTCTCCGAGCCGACCAAGATCGACGAGATTGCCCTGCACCCCATCGGCGAGCTGGTGTTCGAACTGGTGAGCCGGGAACCGGCCGCAAACGCCGACAGCCTGATGCAGATGCCCCACATTCATCTCGACTGGGGCACCAGCTTCGAACCGCCATCGAGCCGGTTGCAGAGCCTGCAGAAGACCCCCGTGCTGCATTCAAGCTCCGCCAGCATGGCCCTGCAATTTGTGCTGGCCAACGGCGGCGCCGCCTACCTGCCAAGGCGCATGGTGAGCCCCTTCCTGGAGCAGGGGCAGCTTCATCTGGTGGAAGGGGGCCAATCCCTGAGCCGCCCGCTCTACCTCGCCTATCTGGAGAAATCCGACCGCCGGGAGCTGATCGATCAGCTGCTGACCCTGCCGCTGGGCTGGCATGACGCCGACTTGCGTCAACCGCCTGCCGAATGAAACAGGGCGATTTCACGCCCAGACCTGTGTTTTCATCTACCCTGGTTATCGGTGCAGCACAAGCAACATGAAAAAGGGGCCATCAGGCCCCTTTTGTATGGATATCTTTGTGCATCAGCCGTGATGACGACGATCGTTGGCCTGGGCCAGCAGGGTGCGGCTCTCGCGCAGGAACTCCTCCGCCCGCTCGCCGAAAAAGCCGGAGACCTGGCTGAAGGCCTCGATGAAGCCCTCCCTGTCGCCCCGCTCCAGCAGGCCCAGCGCCTCGCCGAAGTTCTGGTAGTAGCGGCGGATCATCGCGAGGTTCTGGGGCGACGACAATATGATGTCGGCGTAGAGATGGGGATCCTGGGCAAACAGCCGTCCCACCATGGCCAGCTCCAGCCGGTAGATGGGAGAGCTTAAGGCAAGCAGACGGTCGATGTTGGCCTGCTCCCGGGAGAGGTGCCAGCCGTAGGCGAAGGTAGCAAAGTGGCGCAGCGCCTGAATGAAGGTCATTGCCTCGTCGTGGGCCCTGGCCTCCACCTGCTGCAAACGCGCCCCCCAGATGGTCATCTGTTCCAGCAGCCACTGGCTGGCGACGGGATCGCGTCCCTGACAGCAGACGATCACCTGCTTGGCGAGGCTCGCCACGTCCGGCCCGAACATGGGGTGCAGCCCCAGCACCGGCCCCTGGTGTACCGCCAGCATATGGGCAAGCGGTTCACTCTTGACGCTGGTCACGTCCACCAGCAGAGAGTCCGCCGGCAGGTTGCCGAGCCGGTCGATCACCTGGCAGGTGACGTCGATGGGCACCGCCACCATCACCAGCCCGGCGCCGTGCAGGATCTCGTCGGCGCGTGGCCAATCGGCCTGCCCCAGGGTTTCAACCCGGTAGCCCGAGAGGCTGAACAGGTTGCCGAACAGGCGGCCAAGCTGCCCCTGGCCACCGATGATCACCACCTTGCCGAGCTCAGGCTTCATGCACTTGAAGTGGTGCTCCTTGTCGCTGGCGGACTCCAGAATATAGGACTCGCGCATCACCCGGCGCAGCACGTCCTCGATAAGGTCCCCCGGCACCCCCAGTACCTCGGCCTCGGCGCGGCGGCGGGCCAGCATGCTCGCCTCCCGATCCGGTGCATAGATGGGCAAGCCGTGCCGGCTTTTCACTTCCCCCACTTCCCCCACCAGGGCGAGACGAGCGGCCAGCAGATCAATCAGCTGCTTGTCCACCGCATCTATCTTGTCCCTGAGGGCATTCAACTCTTTCGCCATGTCCAGTCCCTGCTGGCGCCGCCCGCAGCGACGCCCTGTCATTCAAGAGGCAACAAGGTATCACTGCGTGGGCAGTGATACCTCGATGGTTCAATCAGTTGCAACAAGATACCACGGCTTATGCCGATGTTCTGGCCAAAAGTGGTGCCGCCAGCTGGCTGTGGCAGCGGGCCAGCAGCGCATCCGTGGTCTCCCAGTCGATGCAGGCATCGGTGATGGAGACGCCGTAGCGCATCTCGCACTTGGGCTGCTCGCTGGACTGGTTGCCTTCGAACAGGTTGGATTCGAGCATCACCCCGATGATGGAGCGGTTGCCCTCCTGGATCTGGTGAATGACGTTTTCGGCCACCTTGGGCTGCAGCCGGTGATCCTTGCTGGAGTTGCCGTGGCTGCAATCCACCACCAGACCGGGCAGCAGGCCCGCCTTCTCCAGCGCCTCTTCCGCCAGCGACACATTGACCGAGTCGTAGTTCGGGTGCTTGCCGCCACGCAGGATCACATGACCGTCCGGGTTGCCCTGGGTCTGCAGCAGCGCGACCTGACCCTGCTGGTTGATCCCCATGAAGGCGTGGGGGCTGGAGGCGGCCTGCAGCGCATTGATGGCGGTGCCCAGGTTGCCGTCGGTGCCGTTCTTGAAGCCGACCGGCATGGAGAGGCCGGACGCCATCTCCCTGTGGGTCTGGGATTCGGTGGTGCGGGCACCGATGGCCGACCAGGAGAAGAGCTCCGCCAGGTATTGCGGGCTGATGGGGTCGAGCGCCTCGGTCGCCAGCGGCAACTCCAGCTCAGCCAGCCAGCAGAGCAGCTCGCGGGCGCGGTGCAGACCCAGCTCCACGTCGAAGGTGCCGTCCAGGTTCGGATCGTTGATAAAGCCCTTCCAGCCGACCGTGGTGCGCGGCTTCTCAAAGTAGACCCGCATGACAATGTAGAGAGAGTCCTGATAGGCGTCATGCAGCGCTTTGAGTCTGGTTGCGTACTCTTTGGCGGCGTCCATGTCGTGGATGGAGCAGGGACCACAGATCACCAGCAGGCGGTGATCGCGACGGTGGATGATGTCGGCGATGGTATTGCGGGCCCCTTGCACGAATGCCAGCGCGCGATCGGAGATGGGCAGTTTCTCCTTGAGCTGGGCAGGCGTGATCATCACTTGTTCGGACTGGATATGGATGTTGTTCAGGGGATCTCTTTGCATCTTCTCATTCTCTCTACTGTTTCAAGCCAAGGGCGCTGATCGTTCACTTTTGTTTACACAAGTCAGCACTTTGTTACGCAACCGCCCCCACCTTACCAAGGAAAAACAAACAATCAAGTGAAACTAGCGTCTTCACACGCTGAGAGATGGATAAATGACCAAGAAAGCAGAGTGAAGCAACTCAAAAGTAGCGACTCGCAAGGCCAGAACAGCCCCAAATCGTAAACATTTTATTACACCCATCCATTTCGATATCATCTCTCTGCCCCCTCTCATGACCCCTTATCCGGCCCCTCATCCCGGCGATAATGCCGGGCACAAAAAAGCGGGGCACCTGGCCCCGCTTGCATTCCCGTGTTGCTCTTCTTTTATTTTTTGCCGTGGGCCTTGATAGCCTCGACCGCCTTGTCGGGGAAGTCGCTGAATACCCCGTCCACATCGGCCTGGTAGAGGAAGATGTTGAGCAGGTCGGTGAAGTCTTTCGCATAGGCCGGGATCTGCCCCTCATCCTGACGGAAGGTATAAGGATGCACCTTGAGGCCGGCCGCATGGGCCTCTTTCACCATGCCGGTGAAGACCGGCTTGCCGGGAGTGCCCGGCTCGGTCACCACCATGGGTTTCCAGGGACCTATCCCCTCGGCATAGGTGGCGATGGTCTTCATGGCCCCCGGCTTGAACATCCAGTCATAACTGTAGGGGGTCGCCTTGCCCTTGGCGTCATAGACCATGGTCTCGTTCCAGTCGGTCTCGGCCATCAGCTGCACCAACTTCAAGTCCATACCCATGGCGGGCATCAGTTCGCTGTTGATGCGCTTGAGCTCGTTGGCATCGAAACACTGCAGATAGACCTTGTCGCTCTTGCTGGTGTAGCCGTACTCCTTCAGTACCTTGAGCACCGCCCTGGAGATGTCCTTGCCCTCGTGGCGGAACAGCCAGGGAGCTTTTATCTCCGGGTAGATGCCGATGTGCTTGCCGGTGCTCTTGTTGAGCCCCTGGATCATCTCGATCTCTTCCTGGAAGGTGTGGATCCTGAAGCTGGACTTCCACAGCGGGAAGCGCGCCGGATAGACCAGCACCTGCTTGCCGTCCACCAGCTGGAACGGCTCGGTCATGCGCAGGGAGCGCACCTCGTCCAGGGTGAAATCCACCACATAGTAGCGACCGTCCGGGCGGGCCCGGCCGGGGAAGCGCTCGGCCACGTCCGTGATGCCATCAAGGAAGTGATCGTGCATCACCACCAGCTGGTCATCCTTGGTCATCACCAGGTCCTGCTCCAGATAGTCGGCGCCCATGCCATAGGCCAGGGCCTTGGATTCCAGGGTGTGTTCCGGCAGGTAACCGGAGGCACCCCGGTGGGCGATCACGATTTTGCCTTCGTCGGCCGCCAGTGCGGGCAGCGCCAGGGCAGCCCCGAGGCCAAGGGCTATCAGGGTACGGTGAGGTTGCTTCATCAAGAGATCTCGTTGTTATGGTGTGTAGGATGCAGGTAATTGTTATAGCAGGGGTTTATTGCAGTTTGACGGCGGGCGGCAAAGGCCGCCCGCCATGGGTCATCAGCAGGCTTCGGGCAGGGCGTGGTGGTGCTCGAGCAGCCAGGCACCGAGCTGCTGCTGTTCGGATTCAGACAGGCGCAGCCCCAGCTTGCTGCGGCGCCACAGAATGTCTTCCAGGCTGCAGGCCCATTCGCGCGCGATAAGGTAACGCACTTCAGATTCATACAGCCCGGCACCAAAGTGCTGGCCGCGCTCCTCCTTCAGCCAGAGGCGGGCATGAGCGCCATAGGATTCGGCGATGCGCAGGGCGCTGCGATCGTCGAGCCAGCCGAATTCCAGCGCAAAGGCACGCGCCAGTTCACGCACCGAGCAGTCGAACTCGCCACCGGGCAGCCGGCAGGAGGCGGTCCAGTCCTCTCCCATCTGGCTGAACCAGGGCTTGAGCTTGTTGCAGGCGGCCTGGGCCAGCTTGCGGTAGGTGGTGAGCTTGCCGCCAAACACCGACAACAGCGGCGCGCCGTCGGATTCACCACTGAGCTCGAGCGTGTAGTCCCGGGTCACCGCCTGGGGTGAATCGGACTCGTCGTCACACAGGGGGCGCACCCCGGCATAGGTCCACACCACGTCTGCCGGGCTTATCTGCCTGGTGAAGTGGGCATTGACCACCTTGCACAGGTAGTTGATCTCGGCATCGCTGATCTTGGCTTCGCGCGGGCTGCCCTTGTGCTCCACGTCCGTGGTGCCGATGAGGGAATAGTCCTGCTGGTAGGGGATGACGAAGACGATGCGGTTGTCCTCGTTTTGCAGGATGTAAGCCTCTTCGCGCTCATGGATGCGCGGCACTATCATGTGGCTCCCCTTGATGAGGCGAATGCCGCGGGGGGATTTCTCGCTCAGGCTCTCGTCATAGAAGGTCTTGACCCAGGGACCCGCCGCATTGACCAGACCACGGCAGCTGACGGTGAACTGCTCGCCCCCTTCCCGCTCCAGCGTCAGGGTCCAGTGCTTGGATCCGCGCACTGCCTTGACGCAGCGGGTACGGGTCTGGACATCGGCGCCCTTGTCCCGCGCCAGCATGGCATTGAGCACCACCAGCCGGGCGTCATCGACCCAGGCGTCCGAGTATTCAAAGCCCTTGTTGATGCCGCTCTTGAGGCCGTCCTGCGGCAGGAAGCGCAGTCCGCAGCTCCCCTTGAGCTTGTCCCGCTTGGCCAGGTTGTCATAAAGGAAGAGACCGGCGCGGATCATCCAGGCCGGACGCAGGTGCGGGCGATGAGGCAGACGAAAACGCATGGGACGGGCTATGTGGGGAGCCATACCGAGCAGGACCTCCCGCTCCGCCAGCGCCTCTTTCACCAGCCGGAATTCGTAATGTTCGAGATAGCGCAGGCCGCCGTGGATCAGCTTGCTGGAGTTGGACGAGGTGGCAGAGGCGAGATCGCTCGCCTCGAACAGCGCCACCTTCAGCCCCCGCCCCGCCGCATCTGCCGCGATGCCGACCCCGTTGATGCCGCCGCCGACGACGACCAGATCATAATGTTCGCTCATGTTCACCTACTTTCTTATTTTGTGTTTGCCATGACAGCAATGTTTGATTTCGCTCATATTAGAACATGAAAAACCAATAAACGAACATTTCGTGAGAGAAATGTGATCGCGATTGTTTTCACAATGCTAAAAATGCTGCCAGTCGGTGACGGCCTGGCAAGGCTACGGCATGTCGGAAACAACCATTTCGGGCAGGGAGGAGAACAAAGAGTGCCGGATGGGGGTGCCCATGGGGCAAGGTGATGAAGGCGATGGCGTGAATTCCTCGCAGGCGCCTAGCGTCGGTGCAAACCTGGCGCCCGAGTGCGGGGGCAACATCAGGGGTCAAAGAAGGTGTGTCAGCGCCAGGAACTGGCCGCTTAGGCGCCGCAAGGGAGACGCCGCAGGCCGGGAGGGGGCAGGAAAAAAGCGGCCGCCCCGAGGCGGCCTGATGCCTGTGCGGGGAAGCTCAGCAGATATGGCAGGCGATCTGATGCTGGGACATCAGTCGCATCAGCTTCTCCGGCGGCTCCTGATCCGTGAACAGGGCGTGGATCTGGCTGAGGTTGCCGAGGTTGACCATGGCGTTGCGGCCAAACTTGGTGTGGTCGGCGGCCAGGAACACCTGGCGGGAGTGGGCGATGATGGCCTGGGCGATCTTCACCTCGTGATAGTCGAAATCGAGCAGGGAGCCGTCGCTGTCGATGCCCGAGATGCCGATGACGCCGTAGTCCATGCGAAACTGGCCGATGAAGTCGCGGGTCGCCTCCCCGACAATGCCGCCATCCCGGTTGCGAATTTCGCCGCCGGCGATGATGACGGTGAAGTCATCCTTGGCGGTCAGGATGCTGGCGACGTTCAGGTTGTTGGTGACCACGCGCAGCTCCCGGTGGTCGAGCAGGGCACGGGCGATGGCCTCGGTGGTGGTGCCGATGTCGATAAAGAGCGACGAGCCGTCGGGGATGTTGGCGGCCACTTCCCGGGCGATGCGCTCCTTCTCCTTGAGCTGCATCACCTTGCGGGCACTGTAGGCGGTGTTGACGGTGCTCGAATGCAGTGAGGCCCCGCCGTGATGGCGCCGGATCTTGTTCTGTTCGGCGAGATCGTTGAGATCCCGGCGAATGGTCTGGGGGCTGACGTCAAAATGGGTCACCAGATCGTCGGTCGAGACGAAACCCTGCCGGGTCAGGACGTCCAGGATCTCCAGATGTCGTTGGGTTTGCTTCACGCTTGCACTCCGCAGATGAGACGAAAAAAGGCCCCGGCAGGTGCGGGGCCTTTGGCAGTGTACCTGATCCCTTTTCCAATCGATAAGGGCAGGATCACGTTTTATGCCTGATGGGCAGCCGCCTTGGCGGCAATCGACTCGTTCTCGTGCTTGAGGGTCATGGCCAGCAGAATGATGGAGAGCACGCAGGAGACGGTGAGCACCATGAAGCCGCCGTCCCAGCCGAAGTGGTCAACGGTATAGCCCAGCATGGCGTTGGCCGCGACCGCGCCACCCAGATAACCGAACAGGCCGGTGAAGCCCGCCGCGGTACCGGCCGCCTTCTTGGGCGCCAGCTCCAGTGCGTAGAGGCCGATCAGCATGACGGGGCCATAGATGAGGAAGCCGATGGCGACCAGGGCCATCATGTCGATGGTCGGGTTGCCCGCCGGGTTGAACCAGTAGACCAGCACGGAAAGGGTCACCAGCACCATGAACAGGATGCCTGCCGGGGCGCGGCGGCCCTTGAACATCTTGTCGGAGATCCAGCCGCACAGCAGGGTGCCCGGGATCCCCGCCCACTCATAGAGGAAATAGGCCCAGGAGGAGTGATCCACGCTGAAGTCCTTGGCCTCTTTCAGATAGGTGGGCGCCCAGTCCAGCACGCCGTAACGGATGAGGTAGACGAAGGCGTTGGCGATGGCGATGTACCAGAGCAGCTTGTTGTGCAGCACATACTTCATGAAGATCTCCTTGGCGGAGAACTCCTGCTCGTGGCTTTCGTTGTAATCCTTCGGGTAGTCGTTCTTGTACTCCTCGATGGGGGGCAGACCGACCGATTGCGGGGTATCGCGCATCACGAAGAAGGCGATCACCGCGATGGCCGCCGCCGCCGCCGCAGGCACATAGAAGGCGCTGCGCCAGTCGTTGAACCAGCCCATGCCGAGGATGAACAGGGGGCCTATCATGCCGCCGCCCACGTTGTGGGCCACGTTCCAGACCGAGACGATCTCACCCCGCTCCTTCTGCGACCACCAGTGCACCATGGTGCGACCGCAGGGGGGCCAGCCCATGCCCTGTGCCCAGCCGTTCAGGAACAGGAGCACGAACATGATGCCAATGCTGGAGGTAGCCCAGTGCATGGTCCCCATCATGAACATGATGCCTGCCGAGAGCAGCAGACCGGCGGAGAGGAAGTAGCGCGCGTTGGATCTGTCCGACACGTTCCCCATCAGGAATTTGGAGAGACCGTAGGCGATGGAGACGCCGGAGAGGGCCAGACCCAGATCCCCGCGGGAGAAGCCCTGCTCGATGAGGTAGGGCATCGCCAGACTGAAGTTTTTCCGTACCAGGTAGTAACCCGCATACCCGAAGAATATCCCGAAGAACACCTGCCAACGCATGCGTTTGTAGAAGGGATCCACCTTGTCGGCCGGCAGCCGGTCGATATGGGGTGCAGGCCTGAAGAGACTAAGCATGTTCTGCTTCCTTTTATTGTTGTTCTGGGCGGTTGAGGACGCCCCGCTCATGCCGGCGATCAGACGCGTCTTGATTCGCAAGCGAGCCTATCGCGCTCATTTGTGAACATTTAATCTGTGATGAGCGCTAAATTATTGCAGTTTTATTACAAAAATTGTGACGCTGTGAGTGAACGCGCATCCAGGGTCAGCCCACGCATGGCGTGGCTTTTGGCTACTCACTAAGGAGTAATATGGCCGACAACTGTTGCTTTTCGTCACATTTTCTTAGCAATGAATGGGATCTTGCCCACATTTCCGGTGGCGGGGGGATGGTGAATTGACGCAGAAGGTTTATTTTCTCTCTCGTCCAAGAACGAGCGCAAACGAGCATAACGTTTGCGCAAGCTCAAAAAACAAGAAGAAACGTTTTCGGGCGCAATGAATGGGAATGAAAGATAACAAAACGGAACATCAAACCTACTGTGGGTGGATATAAGGAATAACAACTATGAGCATACAAAGACCCAATACCCTGCTTGGCGAGTGCCTCGCCGAGTTTATCGGCACCGGCCTGCTGATCTTCTTCGGCGTCGGCTGCGTGGCCGCCCTGGTGCTGGCTGGCGCCAACTTCGGGCAATGGGAAATCTCCATTACCTGGGGCCTGGGTGTCGCCATCGCCATCTATGTCACCGGTGGCATCTCCGGTGCCCACCTCAACCCTGCCGTGACCCTGGCACTGATGACCTTCTGCGGCTTTGACAAGCGCAAGGTGGTGCCCTTCATCATCGCCCAGATAGCCGGGGCATTCGCCTCCGCCGCCCTGGTCTACGCCCTCTACAGCAACCTGTTCACCCAGTGGGAGCTGACCCACAACGTGGTGCGCGGCAGCGTCGAGAGCCTCGGCACCGCAGGCATCTTCTCCACCTACCCCAATGCCCTGCTCTCCAACATGCAGGCTTTCGCGGTCGAGATGGTGATCACCGCCGTCCTGATGCTGGGCATCATGGCACTGGGTGACAACAACAACGGCGCCCCCAAAGGCTTCGCCGCCGCCCTGCTCATCGGCATCCTGATCGCGGTGATCGGCGCCTCCCTCGGCCCCTTGACCGGCTTTGCCATGAACCCGGCCCGTGATTTCGGCCCCAAACTGTTCGCCTTCGTGGCTGGCTGGGGTGACGTGGCCCTGACCGGTGGTCGTGACAACCCCTACTTCTGGGTCCCTATCCTTGGCCCCATCGTCGGCGCCCAGATCGGTACCGCCCTGTATGTGAAAGTGCTGGCTCCCTGCGTCCCGGGCAACCGCGTCGCCACCGAAGAAGCCTCCAAGCTGTCTAACAAAGAAGAGGCCGCCGCCTGAGAGCGGCCCTCCCCAACGTGTAACAACGTGGAAAAATAAAAACGTGGAGAACATCATGTCTGCTGAAAAGAAATTTGTCGTTGCGCTGGACCAGGGCACCACCTCCTCCCGTGCCATTGTCTTCGATCAGGACGCCAACATCGTCGCGACCTCCCAGCGCGAATTCACCCAGCACTACCCGAAAGCGGGCTGGGTCGAGCACGACCCCATGGAGATCTGGGCGACCCAGTCCTCCGTCTTCACCGAAGTGCTGGCCAAGAGCGGCCTGCACAGCGAGCAGATCGCCGCCATCGGCATCACCAACCAGCGTGAAACCACCGTCGTCTGGGAAAAGGCCACCGGAAAGCCCATCTACAACGCCATCGTCTGGCAGTGCCGCCGCACCGCGGCCATCTGCGAAGAGCTCAAGGCCCGGGGCCTGGAAGAGTACGTTCGCGAAAACACCGGCCTGGTGCTGGATGCCTACTTCTCCGGTACCAAGGTGAAGTGGATCCTGGACAACGTGGAAGGGGCCCGGGAGAAGGCAATGAACGGCGAGTTGCTGTTCGGCACCATCGACACCTGGCTGGTGTGGAAGATGACCAACGGCGAGGTGCACGTCACCGACCCGACCAACGCCTCACGCACCATGCTCTACAACATCCGCGACCTGAAGTGGGATGAGCGCATGCTGGACGAGCTGGGCATCCCCGCCTCCATGCTGCCGCAAGTCAAACCCTCCTCCGAGGTCTATGGCTACACCACCCGTGGCGGCGGTGCCCGCATCCCCATCGCCGGTATCGCCGGTGACCAGCAGTCCGCCCTGTTCGGCCAGCTCTGCTTCGAAAAAGGGATGGCCAAGAACACCTACGGTACCGGCTGCTTCATGCTGATGAACACCGGCACCGAGCCGGTTCGCTCCAGCAACGGCCTGCTGACCACGGTCGCCATCGGCCCGAAAGGGGAAGTGAACTACGCACTGGAAGGGGCGGTCTTCATGGGCGGCGCCACCATCCAGTGGCTGCGCGATGAGCTCAAGATCATCCACGACGCCCGCGATACCGACTACTTCGCGAGCAAGGTGGGCGACACCAACGGCGTCTACCTGGTGCCGGCCTTCGTGGGCCTGGGCGCCCCCTACTGGGATCCGTATGCTCGCGGCACCATGGTCGGCCTGACCCGTGGCGCCAACCGCAACCACATCATCCGTGCGGCGCTCGAATCCATCGCCTACCAGAGCCGCGACGTGCTGGATGCCATGCAGCAGGACTCCGGCATCAAGCTGGCAGCCCTGAAGGTGGATGGCGGCGCCGTGGCCAACGACTTCCTGATGCAGTTCCAGGCTGACATGATGCACACCCCTGTGGTGCGTCCGACCCGTATCGAGACCACCGCCATGGGCGCCGCCTTCCTGGCCGGCCTCGCCGTGGGCTTCTGGAAGAGCTCCGAAGAGCTGGAAGACAAGTTCAGCGTGGACCGCGAGTTCATTCCGCAGATGGACCGCGACGATCGCGCCAAGCGCTACAGCGGCTGGAAGAAGGCGGTGGAACGCTCACGCCGCTGGGCCGAAGAGGAGTGATGGGGTAACCGACGCATCCTTGAGATGAAAAAAGCAAAGAGGCCGACAGCGATGTCGGCCTCTTTATATTGGCGCTAGCAAGCCCCTCGGCCCCCTCCCCTTGAGGAGTGGGAATGATGGCCCCTCCTCCTCGTGGAGGGGAAGGGCGGGAGGGGATTGGCCCTGTCGGAACACGCCTAGAGCGCGTGGTTGCCGAGCTGCTCTTTCAGGAAATCGAGCCAGACCCGCTGCCGGATGTCCCGCTGGGCATCGGAGTAGAAGACCGCATGGATGGGGCGCGAGGCGCCGCTGTTGCTGCGGGCCAGCACCTCCACCAGCGCCCCGCTCGCCCTGTCATCCCCCGTCATGAAGTCCGACAGGCAGACGATCCCCTGCCCCGCCAGCGCCAGCTGACGCAAGGTTTCCCCGCTGCTGGCCCGCAGGGTCGGGGTGATGGCGAACCTGTCCCCCTGCTCCTCGCTCAATAGGGGCCAATGATTGAGGTGATCGGGGTGCAAAAAACCAAGCAGCTCGTGGCCAGCCAGCAAGTCAGCCGGCTGGCGCGGGGTACCGCGTGCCTTCAGATAGTCGGGGGAGGCCAGCAGCCGCAGCCGCGAGCGGCCCAGCGGCAGGGCCCGCAGGGAGGAGTCCGTCAGCTCGCCGATGCGAATGGCCATGTCCACCCGCCGCTCCATCAGGTTGATGAAGCCCTCGGAGCTGTGCAGTTGCAGCTCGATGGCGGGGTAGCGGCGGCGAAACTCGCCGATGATGGGCACCAATCTATGCAGGATGAAGGGGGTGGCGGCGTCCACCCGCAATATGCCCTCCGGCTGCTCCCGGCGCATCAGCAACAATCCTTCTGCCTCACTCATCTCGGTCAGGATCTTCACCGCTCGCTGATAGAACCAGCTCCCCTCCTCGGTCAGGCTGACCCGCCTCGTGGTGCGGTTGAGGAGCACGGTGGCGAGCTTCTCTTCGAGGCGCTTGATGCCGCGGCTCACCACGGAATTGTCCATGCCGAGATTCTCCGCCGCCTGGCGAAAGCTGCCCGCCTCCACCACCGCCACAAACAGGGTCAATTCATCGGATTGACATCCTCCCCCACCTTAGCGCTTCGCGTCACAGGAGGGGGATTCCCATTACTGGGTGATAGCTGCTCGCGC
>NZ_JAPDBQ010000048.1:0-26021 GCF_027705325.1 Aeromonas sp. QDB18 | reverse complement strand
ACTGGTAACCCATTGATATTAAATGACTAAAATTTTCATTTTTTGTTCGTGGGATACTTGTTCGCACTTTCCCTAGACACTTTTGAGCCGTTCGAAATATTGCTTTTCACACTCTACTGGCGATAGCCCATTGTTGAAACTGTGCCGACGCTTGGGGTTGTAAAACATTTCAATGTAATCGAACACATCCTGCCGGGCCTCCTCCCGATCTGCATAGGTTTTACGTCGGATCCGCTCGCGTTTGAGGAGTTGGAAGAAACTCTCCGCCACCGCGTTATCATGGCAATTGCCACGTCTGCTCATGCTGGCCTTGAGCCGGTGCTCCCGCAAAAAATCCTGCCAGTCATAGCTGCTAAACTGGCTCCCTTGGTCAGAATGAACCAGCACTTCCTGCTCGGGTCGCCGTCGCCACACTGCCATCAGTAACGCGCTGATGGCCAACTCTCGGTCGATCCGTGGCCCCATTGACCAACCAATGACTTGTCGTGAAAACAAATCCAATACCGCGGCCAGATAGAGCCAGCCTTCATGGATTCGAATATAAGTGATGTCCGTTACCCAGACCTTATTTGGCTCAGTCACATTGAACTGGCGTTCAAGATGATTCGGTGCAACCACCGTTGGCCGGCCACCATAATGACCGGGACGGCGACGATAACCGGTTTGTGAACGCAAACCTTCATGACGCATTAATCGCGCCACCCGGTGTTTCCCACAGGTCTCGCCCATCTCTCGCAGGTCATCCCGGATCTTGCGATAGCCATAGACGCCTCCGCTTTCTAGCCAACATTGCTTGATCTGGCCCAGGAGGCGCTGGTCTTCAAGTGCGCGGGCAGATAAAGGCTGGTGCTGCCAGGCGTAATAACCGCTCGGGTGGACATTCATCATCCGACACAGTCGGCGGATGGGATGTGTGGACGCGTGCACCCGGATGAAGGCGTACCTTACCCTGACAGCTTGGCAAAGTACGCGGCGGCCTTAAGATATCTCGCTCATCGGTGACGCGGCGCAGTTCAGCCTTGAGGCGCCGAATTTCGGCTTGCTGGCTGGAGTCATGCTGTTGCTGCACGGCGGGCTGGCTGTAGCGCCTGATCCAGGCGTAAAGACTGTGGCTGGAAACAC
Source organism: Aeromonas sp. QDB18 (assembly GCF_027705325.1). Lineage (NCBI taxonomy): Bacteria > Pseudomonadati > Pseudomonadota > Gammaproteobacteria > Aeromonadales > Aeromonadaceae > Aeromonas > Aeromonas sp. QDB18. The sequence continues at coordinate 24,899 of NZ_JAPDBQ010000048.1, read as the reverse complement.
CAAGTCGCTCAGCGACCTCTGCCACTGGGTAATGGCGCTCAGTCACCTGCTTGACGGCGGCCAGTTTGAATTCTTCCGTGTAACGTTGCTGCTTGCTCATAACACCTCCTGATTGACCTCAGTTTGAGGCTCTTGAGGTGTCTAGGAAAGTAGGGGCGATTCAAGGATGTTGTTCCTGCTTCCGAGTTGGCTGCTGCCATCAAGCAGATCCGAGAGCTTCAGCGTCTGCTCGGGAAGAAGACCATGGAGAACGAGATCCTCAAAGAAGCCGTGGAGTATGGTCGAGCAAAAAAATGGATTGCGCATGCGCCCTTGTTGCCGGGGGACGACGATTAAGTGCTGTGAGCCAGGCTCTTAATGTATCGCGTGCGCAGCTATCCGTTCGTGTTCATCGAAAACCGGGTTGGCAAGATGGTCGTCATCATCGCCAGCGTGATGATGCACCCTTACTTGGCCGTATCATGGAGGCGATGGCAGAGCTTCCCTCCTATGGCTATCGCCGGGTCTGGGCGCTGTTACGGCGTCAGTCTGAGGCAACAGAACAACCTGTGGTAAACGCTAAGCGGGTATATCGCGTCATGCGCGAACATGGCTTGCTGCTGGAAAGAAAACCAGCTGCACCATTGGCCCAGCAGGCACATAAGGGGCGTGTTGCCGTCAAGGAGAGCAATCGACGGTGGTGCTCAGATGGCTTCGAGTTTCGCTGCGATAACGGTGAAAAACTACGTGTCACGTTCGCCATGGATTGCTGCGATAGGGAAGCGTTGGACTGGGCGGCCAGTACTGGGGGTTACGATAGTGACACTGTGCAAGATGTCATGCTGAGGTCTGTCGAACATCGCTTTGGGGATTCGTTGCCGGCATCACCGGTGGAGTGGCTGACTGATAATGGCTCGGCGTATCGAGCCCATGAGACCCGCGCGTTTGCACGAGAAATCGGGTTGGAGCCCAGAACGACAGCAGTGAGAAGCCCACAGAGTAACGGTATAGCGGAGAGCTTCGTGAAGACGATGAAGCGAGACTATATCGAGATGATGCCAAAACCGGATAGCCGAACAGCGGTAGGCAATTTGGCTATCGCGTTTGAGCATTATAACGAGCACCACCCGCACAGCGCCTTGGGATACCGTTCACCACGGGAATTTCTGCGCAGTCGGGTATCACAACCCTAAGCGGGAAAAAGTGTCTGGACCTATGGGGTCAAATCCACTTGGTAAGTACTCATCTCGGTCACAGACAGATTTTCTTTTCCTTGACCACCTGCACTGAGGCAACAATGCAGTGTCGTGAGACAGGAATTTCGAGAGATGGAAGTAAATGCAATCCCTTTGACCAACACTGTCGGAACTTTATCAGGGAGAATTAGAGGCGCTCGACAATATAGAGCTAATCTGCGGAGGGAATCCTTTATTTTCACGTTTATTGCGCCCAAGTTCAGCCAGCAATAGACAAAGGGGCAAACGCCCCCCTGTTTATCAAAATTCGACGCTGACAACCGACCTTAGTCAATCAACCCCCGCTGCCGCAGGGCGGTCAGCAGCTCATCCACCAGCGCATCCACCGGCTTGCCGGCGTTCAGCAGATGGATTTCCGGCTGCTCGGGTGCCTCGTAAGCGGAGTCGATACCGGTGAAATTGCGAATTTCCCCCGCCCTCGCCTTCTTGTAGAGCCCCTTGGGGTCACGCTCTTCACACACGCTAAGGGGGGCATCGACAAACACCTCGACAAACTCCCCTTCACCCACAAGATTGCGCACCAGTTGCCGCTCGGCACGGAACGGCGAGATAAAGGCGGTGAGGACGATAAGGCCCGCATCCACCATCAGTTTTGCCACTTCGCCGACCCGGCGGATATTCTCCTGGCGGGCGGCGTCATCGAAGCCGAGATCGCCGCACAGGCCGTGGCGCACATTGTCCCCATCCAGCAGGTAGGTGTGCTTGCCCGAGGCGGTCAGGGCCTGCTCCAGCGCCCCCGCCAGGGTGGACTTGCCCGCCCCGGAGAGCCCGGTGAACCAGATCACCAGGGGCTTTTGCCCCTTCTGCTCGGCCCGGCTCTGTTTGTCGACGGCATGCTGATGCCACACGATATTGCTCATCCAACACTCCTTGATTGGCGCTCACGCCTCAAAACTTAAACTGTCCGGCACCGCGGGGAGCCGCCTCGGACTATCAGCCGACAACGTGCTGATGCCATGGCATTGCTCATCCAACACTCCTTGATTGGCGCTCACGCCGCAATACTGAAAACTGTCCGCTACCTCGGGGAGCCGCCTCGCACCATGAGGCGGCAAAATGCTGATGCCCTGATATTGCGCATGCAACCCCCCCTGATTGGCGCTCACGCCTGGATGCCAGTGCCCTGGCACTCCCCTGTATCATAAGCAGCCTTGATAAAAGCCGCGTTAACATAAGCAGCCCTTAACACATCCCCCGGTATCAGACCTTAAAACGGAAACAGCAGGGGCACCATGACGATCACCCCGATGCTGTAGGCCAGGGAGACCGGCAGGGCCAGCTTGAGATAATCCGGCATCTTGTAGTTGCCCGCCGCATAGACCATCAGGTTGGTCTGGTAGCCGTAGGGCAGGATAAAGCTGGAACTCGCCCCGAACAGCACCGCCAGAATGAACGGCATGGTGGAGACATCCATGCTGAGCGCCAGCTGGAATCCCATGGGGAAGGCCAGGGCCGCCGCCGCGTTGTTGCTCATCAGCTCCGTCAGCACCAGGGTAAACAGATAGATCCCCACGAAGGCGATAAAGGGACTGGCGCCGTTGAACTCCCCCATCAGCCAGTCGGCGATGAGCTTGGCCAGGCCGCTCTTCTCCAGCTGATCGGCGATGGCCAGCGCCCCGCCCACCACCAGCCAGATATCCAGGGGAAAGCGGCGGCGGATCTCGTCCAGGGTCAGGATGCGTGAAAACAGCAGCACCACCAGCATCACCAGCAGCCCCTTGAAGAGCGGCACCAAATCGAGCACCGACAGGGTCAGCACCCCGAGGAACCCCGCCACCACGGCGGCGCTGCGCGTGGCATCGAGCCGGGTGGAGGCCTCCAGCCCGCTCACCACCACGAACTCCCGGGAGAGGGACTTGTTGCCCGCAAACTTGGGGCCGGGGGCCAGCAGCAAGGTATCCCCTGCGTGCAGTTCAATCTGGCCGAGGCCGCCGGTGAGCTGGGTCTCGCCCCGGCGCACCGCCAGCACCACCGCATCGAAGTGGGTACGAAACTCCGCATCCTTGATGGTCTGCCCCACCAGGCGCGAGCTGTGGCTGACGATCACCTCCACCAGGTGCTGGCCGTTGAGGCGGTGCTGGCCGTAGAGATCCAGCCCTTTGAGCTCCTGCAACACGCCGACGCTCTCCACGTCGCCACAGAACAGCAGCATGTCCCCCTCGTGCAGCTCGTGTTCCGGCTGCACCGGGCAAATCACCTGGTTGCCCCGGATGATCTCGGCCAGATAGAGGCTTTTGAGGCTGCGCAGGCCGTTCTCCTTGACGCTGCGCCCGGCCATGGGCGAGCCGGGGCCCACCTTGGCCTCGAGAAAATAGCCGGATTCCCGGCTCATCTCGGTGTCCTGCTCCGGCAGGTGGCGGGCAAACAGCAGCACGGCGATGAGGCCGGTCAGCAGGGTCCCCGCCCCCACCATGAAGAAGTCGAACATGCCGAGCGGCTTGGCCCCCATCTTGATGAGGAAGCTGTTGACGATGAGGTTGGTGGAGGTGCCGATCAGGGTCAGCACGCCGCCAAAGGTCGCCGCGAAGCACATGGGCAACAGCAGCCGGGAGGGCGCATGGTTGGGGTTGCGCTTGACCGCCCCCAGCATGGACGCCACCACGGCGGTGTTGTTGACGAACGCCGACAGGAAGGCGGTGGAAAACCACACCTTCACCAGCACCTTGTTGAAGGAGCCGGTGCCCACCAGGTTGGCAAACCAGCTCATGACCCGGGTCTTCTCCACCGCGAGCGACACCAGCAGCAGCAACACCAGGGTCAGCAGGGCGCTGTTGGTGTAGCCCGCCACCACGGCGTTGATGTCCGCCAGGCCGCTCAGGTAGGTGATGAGCACGGCGCCCGAGAAGAGCAGCGCCGGCCGGAGTTTGCCCTGGATCAGCAGGGCGACGAGGGCAGCCAGCAGACCCAGCACCAGGGATTGTTGCCAGGTCATGGGCTTACTCCTTGCCGGAATCGTTGCTGATGGTCAGCGCCTGCCAGTGGGGGAAGTGCTTGCGCACCAAGGCGTTGAGCTCCACTTCGAACTCGCTGTATTGCCCTGCCACCGCCTTGGCCGCCAGCCCTTCCACTATCATGCCGGCACCGACGGTGACGTTGGTCAGCCGGTCGATGAGGATGAAGCTGCCGGTGTCGCGGATCTCCTTGTAGGGGTCGAACGCCACCGGGTCGGTCAGGCTGAATTCGCACAGGCCGATCTCGTTGAGCTTGAGCTCGGAGGCGGGCAGCTCGTCGAGCTTGTTGATCTCGATGCGGTGGCGGATGGCCTCCACCTGGCCACGGCTCTTCTTGGTGGCAAGCTTGACGTCATAGACCCGGCCCGGTTGCAGGGACTCTTCCCCCATCCAGACGATGTGAGCCAGCACGTTCTGGGTCACCTGGGGCTTTTTCGCCGCATCCACCAGCAGGTCGCCCCGGCTGATGTCGATTTCGTCCGCGAAGGTGACCGTGATGGCCTGACCCGGCAGGGCGTACTCCAGATCCCCGTCGAAGGTGACGATGCGGGTCACCGTGCTCTCTTTGCCGGACGGCAGCACGGCAAGCTTGTCGCCCACCCGCAGGATGCCGGAGGCGAGCGTCCCCGCGAAGCCGCGAAAATCGAGGTTGGGGCGGTTCACGTACTGCACCGGCAGGCGCACCGGGTGACGCTCCAGCTCGCGCTCCACTTCGGCGGACTCCAGCAAGGAGAGCAGGGTCTCGCCCTGATACCAGGCCAGCTTGTCGCTCGGGTTCACCACGTTGTCACCGTCCAGGGCCGAGACCGGCACGATGTGGATGGTGTCGACGCTGAGCTTCTTGGCGAACTCGCGGTAATCGGCACTGATGCGATCGAACACCTCCTGGCTGAACTCCACCAGGTCCATCTTGTTCACTGCCACCACGAACTGCTTGATGCCGAGCAGGCTCGCGATAAAGCTGTGACGGCGGGTCTGATCCAGCACCCCTTTGCGGGCGTCGATCAGGATGATGGCCAGATCGCAGGTGGAGGCGCCGGTGGCCATGTTGCGGGTGTACTGCTCATGGCCCGGGGTGTCCGAGATGATGAATTTGCGCTTGGCGGTGGAGAAATAGCGGTAGGCCACGTCGATGGTGATGCCCTGCTCGCGCTCCGCCTGCAGGCCGTCCACCAGCAGGGCCAGGTCCAGCTTCTCGCCGGTGGTGCCGAGCTTCTGGCTGTCGGACTCCAGTGCTTTGAGCTGATCTTCATAGATCTGCTGGGAGTCGTGCAGCAGGCGGCCGATGAGGGTGCTCTTGCCGTCGTCCACGCTGCCGCAGGTGAGAAAACGCAGCAGGCTCTTGTGCTGCTGGGCGTGCAGGTAGGCTTCAATGCCCTGTTCGCTGATGGCGGTCTGAATGTGGTTGTTCATGTTGCGATTCCTTAGAACATTTTTTTAGAAATAGCCCTGACGCTTCTTCTGCTCCATGGAGCCGGCCTGATCGTGGTCGATGAGCCGCCCTTGCCGCTCGCTCGAGGTGGTGATCAGCATCTCTTCGATGATCTCCGGCAGGGTGGTGGCATTGGATTCGATGGCCCCGGTCAGCGGGTAGCAGCCGAGGGTACGGAAGCGCACCAGCTCCTGCTTCACTTCGTCTTCCGGGCCGATGGGCATGCGATCGTCATCCACCATGATCTTGATGCCGCCGCGATCCACCACGGGGCGCATGGCCGCGAAGTAGAGCGGGACTATGTCGATGTTCTCGAGATAGATGTATTGCCAGATGTCCAGCTCGGTCCAGTTGGAGAGCGGGAAGACACGGATGCTCTCCCCCTTGTTGACCTGGCTGTTGTAGACGCGCCACAGCTCCGGGCGCTGGTTCTTCGGATCCCAGCGGTGGGACTTGTCGCGGAAAGAGTAGACGCGCTCCTTGGCGCGGGATTTCTCCTCGTCGCGACGGGCACCACCGAAGGCGGCGTCGAAGCCGTATTTGTTGAGCGCCTGCTTGAGCCCCTCGGTCTTCATGATGTCGGTGTGCTTGCTGCTGCCGTGCACGAAGGGGTTGATGTCCATGGCCAGACCGTCCGGGTTCTTGTGGACGATGAGATCCAGCCCGAACTTTTTGGCGGTCTCGTCCCGGAACTTGATCATCTCCTTGAACTTCCAGTTGGTGTCCACGTGCAGCAGGGGGAAGGGGATCTTGCCCGGATAGAAGGCCTTGCGGGCCAGGTGCAGCATGACGGAGGAGTCCTTGCCGATGGAGTACATCATCACCGGGTTTTCAAATTCGGCGGCCACCTCGCGGATGATATGGATGCTCTCGGCTTCCAGTTGCTGCAGGTGAGTCAGTCGCTCGCGGGTGACACCTGCACGGATGCTCTGTGCATCGGATGGCTGCAGTTGGGTCAGTCTTTCACGGTCCATGTCTGGGTCCTCGGTTCATTGCTATCGCACCTGCTCGGGGCGCGGTGTTGGTTCAGTTCGGTGCCGCCATGGCCGCACCGTCAAATCGATTCGGGTCTCGCCTCTCAGGCCAGGCTCACCAGCTTGAGCTCGTGGCCGCTTTCTGCTTCCTGCCCTTGCCCCTGTTCGCCAAACCAGGCGAGTTGCTGGCGCAGGGCCACCACTTCACCGATGACGATAAGCGACGGGCTCACCGCCTGCTGGGCCAGTTCGGCCAGATCCGCCAAGGTGCCGGTCAGCACCCGCTGGCGGGCCGTGGTGCCCCGCTCGATGATGGCGATGGGGGTGGCGGCGCGTCGGCCATGGCTTACCAGTTGCTGCTGGATATGCTCGGAGCGCATCAGCCCCATGTAGATGACCAGGGTCTGGTTGGTGGCCGCAAGCTGCTGCCAGTCGGGCTCCTTGCCCTCCTTCTGGCAGTGGCCGGTGATGAAGACGGCGCTCTGGGCATGGTCGCGGTGGGTGAGCGGAATGCCCGCATAGGCGGTGGCACCGGCGGCGGCGGTGATGCCGGGCACCACGGAGAAGGGAATGCCCTCCTCGGCCAGCACTTCCAGCTCCTCGCCGCCACGGCCGAACATGAAGGGATCGCCCCCCTTGAGGCGCACCACCCGGTTGCCCGCTTTGGCGTATTCCACCAGCAGGCGATTGGTCTCTTCCTGGGGCACGCTGTGGGCACCCGCCTTCTTGCCGACCGACACCAGGGTGGCGTCGCGGCGCACCAGGTCCAGGATCTCGGGGGAGACCAGCTGGTCATAGAGCACCACTTCGGCCTGCTGGATCTGTTGCAGCGCCTTGAGGGTCAGCAGGCCAGGATCCCCCGGGCCCGCCCCTACCAGCACCACTTCTCCCACTTCGGTACGGGCTTTGTCCAGTCCCTCGTTCAGCCACTGCTCGGCACCCTGCCAATCGGCTTTCTCAATCAGACCGGCCAGGGTGTTGGAGGCAAAGGCGCGCTCCCAGAAGCGGCGGCGATCGGAGAGGGAGGCCAGCACCTGCTTGGCCCGGCGGCGCACCCGACCGGAGAGCTCCGCCAGACCGCCAAGATGGCGGGGCAGCAGGCTCTCGAGCCGCTCACGCAACAGGCGCACCAGCACGGGGGCCTTGCCGCCGCTGGAGACAGCCACCACGATGGGGCTGCGATCGATGATGGAGGGAAAGATAAAGCTGGAGCGCTCGGGGTCATCCACCAGGTTGACGAACAGACCGCGCTCGGTGGCGCTCTGGTAGACCAGGGCGTTGACCTCGAGATCGTCGGTCGCGGCCACCACCAGGATCTGCCCTGCCAGGTGGGCCGGGTCGAAACGCGCCGCCACATGGGTGAAGCGACCGGCAAATTCATGGAACTCGGGCTCGAGCGCGGGAGAGACCAGGGTGATCCGGGCACCTGCCGCCAGCAGCAGGCGCGCCTTGCGCAGGGCAACCTCGCCCCCGCCCACCAGCAGTACCGGGCGGCCTTCCAACCTGGCAAACATAGGTAAATAATCCATCAGGGCCCGCTCCTCGGCATCGCGACATCTGGGGAGACTATAGGCAGGAGCGCTTATCCCTCAAAATAATAAAAAATGCTCTTTAATGCGTTTTGGTAATTAGTAAAGCCGTGTGGCGGCAATAGAGAAGCGAATCTGCTTGTGGTGGATGGCACCAGACCCTAGGCTAGTGAAAGTGTTTCATAAGGAGCTTAATCATGAATGAGTCATTGATTGTATTGGGGATCTTCATATTCCTGGTACTCGCCACCCTGAGTGCCGGCATCAAGATAGTGCCCCAGGGTTACAACTGGACCGTGGAGCGCTTCGGCCGCTACACCCGCACCCTCTCCCCGGGCCTCAACCTGCTGATCCCCTACATCGACCGCATCGGCCACAAGATCATCATGATGGAGCAGGTGCTGGACATCCCGGCCCAGGAGGTGATCTCCCGGGACAACGCCAACGTCACCATCGACGCCATCAGCTTCGTGCAGGTGGTGGATGCCCGCAAGGCGGGCTACGAGGTCAACGATCTCACCAGTGCCATCCGCAATCTCACCATGACCAACATGCGGACCGTGCTCGGCGCCATGGAGCTGGACGAAATGCTCTCCCAGCGCGACACCATCAACGAGAAGCTGCTGCGCACCATGGATGCCGCCACCGCCCCCTGGGGCATCAAGGTGACCCGGATCGAGATCAAGGATGTGCGCCCGCCCCTCGCCCTGGTGGAAGCCATGAATGCCCAGATGAAGGCCGAGCGCCAGAAGCGGGCCGAGGTGCTGGAGGCCGAAGGGGTGCGCCAGTCCAAGATCTTGAAGGCCGAGGGGGAGAAGCAGTCCCAGATCCTGAAAGCCGAGGGTGAGCGTCAGGCCGCCTTCCTCGCCGCCGAAGCGCGGGAGCGGGCCGCCGAGGCGGAAGCCAAGGCGACCCACATGGTCTCCCAGGCGATCGCCGAGGGCGACATGCAGGCCATCAACTACTTCGTGGCCCAGAAATACACCGAGGCCCTGGCCCGCATCGGTGAAGGCCCCAACAGCAAGATCATCATGATGCCCCTGGAAGCGGGCAGCCTGATAGGCTCGGTGGCGGGCATGGCCGAGCTGTTCAACAAAGACGGCAAGGCGGGCAAATCATGACAGCCCTGTTCGAAGGGCTGACCCACTGGCACTGGCTGGGGCTCGGCTTCGTGCTGCTGGCCATCGAGGTGATGGGGTCGGTGGGCTTCCTGCTCTGGACCGGCATCGCCGCCCTGGAGGTGGGGCTCTTGCTGCTGGTCTGGCCCTTCGGCTGGCAGGCGCAGTTGCTGCTCTTCGCCCTGCAATCCCTGCTCACCACCTGGGCCTGGTGGCGCTGGCAGCATCGCCGGGATCGCTCCGGGCTGGATGCCGCCGCTCCCATCAACGAGCGGATGCAAAGCTACATGGGCCGCGAGCTGACCCTGCTGGACGAGGTCAGCCAGGGGATGAGCCGGGTGCATCTGGACGACACCGTCTGGACGGTGCGCTGCAACGCGCCGCTGCCGGCCGGCAGCCGGGTCAAGGTGGTGGGGGCCGACTCCCACATCCTGCTGGTGGAACCCCTCGGCTGACCGGGCAACGCCCCGCCATGGCCATAAAAAAACGGGCCCGGCGCAAGTGCGCCGGGCCCGTTTTTCAATGAGGTGCTGGCTTAGTTGGCCTTGGCATCGCTCACGGCAGCTTCAGCCTTGGTGGCCACGTCAGCGGCAGCATTCTCGACAGTAGCGGAAGCTTCGGAAGCAGCCTTCTCGACGGTAGCAGACGCTTCGCTAGCGGCTTTCTCGACAGTGGCAGCAACGTCTGCGGCCGGGGTCGCAGCCGGAGCGGCAGCTTCTTCTTTCTGACCACAGGCGGTCAACATCAGACCCAGGATACCGGCTACCAGTACTTTGTTCATGTGCATACCCTCAAAAAAAGATGGAGAGATGGTGCAGGGACCATCACTGTACGCCCCGGCTCCTGTCGGCACACCGGCCGCTGGAGCCCGAAGGCGCGCGAAATATATCCCCATATGCGGCCGATGAAAACGCGTATCACAATGATATTTTCTCGTTGGAATGATAAGAAACACTGCTGCAACGACAAATATTAATATAAAACACCAATTCATCATCAGATTCGCACAACAAATCGCCAATTACCTGACGATTGCCAGTCAGACATTGTCTTTCTGTCAGGCTCTCGGCGCTGCCGGATTACACCGTCAGTCAGACAACTTCTGACAAGGCAGGCGCCGCCCCTGCTGATCGCTCTCCCGGGCCAGGTCCAGCAAGGCCATCACCGCCAGGGCCTCGTCGGCCGGCACCGGGTTCTCCCCTTCTCCCCGGATGGCGGCGCAGACACCGCGATAGTAGGCGCCGTAATCCCCCGCCTCGCCGGCCACGGTCTGCTGCAGGAGCTGACCGTCCCGGATCTGGCTGAGCTGGCCGGGGGCGGGATCCACGCCCCAGTCCGCCGCCGGAGGCCGCTTGCCCTCCTTGAGCTGCTCTTCCTGCACGTCCATGCCGAACTTGATGAAGGAGCCCTGACTGCCGTGCACCACGAAGCGGGGCATCACGGCCGACACCAGACAACTGCCGTGCAGAATGACCCGCATCTCGCCATAACCCAGCACCACATGGAAGTAGTCGTCCGCCAGGGCCCCGGGGCGCTGCTTGCCCAGATCCGCCTGCAACCAGTCCGGCTGGCCGAACAGCTGGAGCGACTGATCCAGGATATGAGGGCCGAGATCGAACCAGAGACCGGAGCCCGGGCCGCCCGCCTCGCGCCAGCGCTGGCGCACCTCGGGGCGATAACGGTCGAAGTGGGATTCGAACTGGGCGACTTGCCCCAGCGCCCCCTCCGCCAGCAGACGGCGCACCGTGAGGAAATCCCCGTCCCAGCGTCGGTTGTGGAAGATGCTGAGCAGCCGTTGCTGCTTCTCCGCCAACTCGACCAGCGCCTTCGCTTCGGCCAGATCCAGGGCGAACGGCTTGTCGATCACCACGTGCTTGCCCGCCAGCAGGGCCTCGCGAGCGATGGGGGCATGGGTGTCGTTGGGGGTGGCGATCACCACCAGATCGAGGCTGTCATCGGCCAGCACCTGCTCCAGGGTGCCGACCCGGGTGCCGGGCAACGCGGCCTGAACCTTGGCGGCATCCCGGCTCACCACCCAGCGCAGGGTCAGGCCCGGGGTCGTGGCCAGGAAGGGGGCGTGAAAGGTCTGTCCTGCGAAGCCGTATCCCACCAGGGCGGCGTTGATTGTGTGGCTCATCCGGTTTTCTCCACGGGTCTGTGATCATGCGAGGCAGGCGGGTCGCCTGAAAAAGAGAAGGGGGCTCAAGGCCCCCTGAGTGTGCTCATCAGAGCACAGGATTTATTGCAAACACAAGCGGCGACCCTGGCGGGTCATCAGCACCACCAGCGGGGGCAGCAACAGCCACATGTGCAGCGCCAGCTGGTTCAGCGGGTCGTGCATCAGCGCGCCGATAAAGCCCACCAGCGCACCGGAGCCGCTCATCTGGAACAGGCCGAGCAGGGCGGCGGCGGTACCGGCGCAGTGACCGAACGGTGCCAGCGCCATGCCGGCGGCCGAGCCCAGGATCATGGCAAAGCCGATGCTGGAGAGGAACACCGGGCCCATCATGGCCAGCGGATGATCGATGTGCATCGACAGGCTCAGGGAGATGGCGGAGAGCAGCAGCACCAGCAGACCGATGCGCAGGGTGCGTCTTGGCCCCACTCTGGCGATGAAACGGGGTGCCAGGAAGCAGGCCAGGATGTTGAGCGCCGCGTTAGCCGCAAACCAGTAGCTGAAGCCGCTCATGTCCAGCCCCAGCCTCACCATCAGTTGCACCGGCGCCGCGGTGACATAGGCCAGGATCACCGCCATCGCCAGCATGCACAGCGCCGCGTTGAACAGGAAGCTCGGGGAGCGCAGCACCGGGCTGTAGCGCGACCAGCTGATGAGCGGGCCGCCGCTGCGGGTCTCTTCCGGACGGGTTTCCGGCATCCGCCACAGCAGCCAGCTGCCGACGATGACCGCATAACCGGCCATAAACCAGAAGTTGGCCGACCAGCCCGCCTTGGCGGTGAGCCAGCCACCGAGCAGGGGGGCCAGCGCCGGAATGAAACAGATGGCACCGTTCAGGTAGGAGATCATCTGACCGCTCTTCTTGGGGCCGTAGCTGTCACGTACCACCGAGAAGGCGGCCACCGAGGTGGCACAGGCGCCGAGGCCCTGCAGCACCCGCGCCAGCATCAGCTCGCCGAGGCTGGCGGCAAAACCGGCACCCAGGGCGCTCAGACCGTAGAGCAGCACGCCGCCGAGGGCGATGGGCTTGCGGCCGTAGCGGTCGGCCAGCGGCCCCACCAACAGTTGCCCCAGTCCCATGCTGAACAGGAACCAGGTAATGGTGCCCTGCATCAGGGTCACCTCGGCGCCCAGCTGCTCGGCCATCTGCGGAATGGCGGGCAGGTAGATGTCGATGGCCAGCGGACTGAACAGCACCAGGAGTACAAGCAGAAGAATCAATGGCATCAGTCACCTCGTGGCATGGGGAAATGGATTGGGGCGCGAGTCTACTGACTCACAGTAATGAATTGAAATGGTATTTAATCACTTCTGTTATTCCATTCAGGAAACATTCATTTTATCCACATCTTGCCATGACACCGGCGAGGGTGATCCAGGGCAATTGGCGCTTTTCCTGGGCGCCAGCCCCGCATAGAATGCGCAGATTATTTTTGCGGAGGTGCTCGATGAACAAGCTTGTCCTGGCAACAGGGAACCAGAAAAAGGTGAAAGAATTGGCCGCCATGCTGGCCGATATGAAGATCCAGGTGATCCCACAGAGCGAGTTTGCGGTCTCCGATGCCGACGAGACCGGCACCACCTTCGTCGAGAATGCCATCATCAAGGCCCGCCACGCCGCCCGCGTCACCGGCCTGCCGGCGGTTGCCGACGACTCCGGCCTGGAAGTGGATCTGCTGCACGGCCGCCCCGGCGTCTACTCCGCCCGCTTTGCCGGCGCCGGTGCCAGCGACAAGGAGAACATCGACAAGCTGCTGGGCGAGCTGAAAGGGGCCCCCGAGTATCTCAAGAGCGCCCGCTTCTGGTGCGTGCTGGTCTACATGCGCCACGCCGACGATCCTACCCCCATCATCTGCCAGGCCAGCTGGGAGGGGATGATCATCGACGAGCCGCGCGGTCAGCACGGCTTTGGTTATGACCCTGTGTTCTTCGTGCCCGATCACGACTGCACCTCGGCCCAGATGCCGGCCGAGCTCAAGAACCAGCTCAGCCATCGCGGCCAGGCGCTGGCCAAGCTGAAAGCGGCCCTGGCGGCGGTCAACTAAAGCGCTGTCTCCCGCCGCGTTGTCATCTACAATGGGGGCCGTCGGCCCCCGTTTCGTTCGCGGCGCCCCGGCCCGTTGTCATCGACGACAAGGGCAACCCGACCCCTTTTGATTGTTGAATACTGGAAACCCCATGCTGCAACTGCCGCCCCTCTCCCTCTATATCCACGTGCCCTGGTGTGTCCAGAAGTGCCCCTACTGCGACTTCAACTCCCACGCCCAGAAGGGGGAGCTGCCCCACCTCGAGTATGTGGCCGCCCTGCTGGAGGATCTGGAGCAAGATCTGCACTGGGCTCAGGGGCGCTCCCTCTCCTCCATCTTTATCGGCGGCGGCACGCCGAGTCTGCTCTCCGTGGAAGCCATGCAAGCGCTGCTGGACGAGGTGCGCGCACGTATCGAACTCACTGCGGACTGCGAGATCACCATGGAGGCCAACCCGGGCACGGTGGAGGCGGACAAGTTCGCCGGCTTCCAGCGGGCCGGCATCAACCGCATCTCCATCGGGGTGCAGAGCTTCCAGCAGGAGAAGCTGACCCGCCTCGGCCGCATCCATGGCCCGGAAGAGGCGCGCAAGGCCGCCGAACTGGCTCACGCCATCGCGCTTCCCACCTTCAACCTGGATCTGATGCACGGCCTGCCGGATCAGAGCCTGGAGGACGCACTCTATGACCTGCAGCAGGCCATCGACTGCGCGCCGCCGCACCTCTCCTGGTATCAGCTCACCATAGAGCCGAACACGGCGTTTGCCTCCAAGCCGCCCACCCTGCCGGAAGATGACACCCTGTGGGAGATCTACGAGCAGGGCCACGCCATGCTGACCGCCAAGGGCTATCAGCAGTACGAGATCTCGGCCTATGCCAAGGCGGGCTACCAGTGCCGCCACAATCTCAACTACTGGCGCTTCGGCGACTATCTGGGGATCGGCTGCGGCGCCCACGGCAAGGTGACAGATCTCGCGAACCAGCAGATCCTGCGCACCGCCAAGGTGAAGCATCCCAAGGGATATCTGGACCCGAGCCGCCCCTATCTGGACGAGCAGTGGCAGGTAGCGGCGGACGATCTGCCCCTGGAATACTTCATGAACAGGTTCAGACTGTTCGAGCCCGCCCCCAAGGCGGAGTTCGAGGCCTACACCGGCCTTGAATTGGAGCGGGTAGAAACCATGCTGACCATCGCCCAGAGCAAGGAGCTAATCGAGGATCTCGGCGACAGCTGGCAGCTCACCCCCCTCGGCCATCGCTATCTCAACGTGCTGCTCGAGCTCTTTATGGACGAGTGAATACGGGTTCACTCTCTTGCGGCAAGAGAGTGAATCAGCACCAACGAATAGAAAAACAATCAGGGCGCCATTGGCGCCCTGATTGTGTTAACTGATGCCTTGCGGCAGAAACCCGCTCAGCAGCAGACGCTTGCCATCTGCTGTTGGCCGGGCTCCCACCGCTTGCCGTGCTTGGCCTTGCGCTGATAGCTGCCCTTGCCCTTCTTGCTCGGCTCGACCCGGGCCTGGAACAGGGGGGAGGTCACCAGTGCCTTGAGGTGGTTGTCCTGAATGGTGCCGCGCTGATGTTCGCAGGCGGGTTCGGCGGTGACACAGGTCACCTTCTTCTTGGCCATATGGGCTCCTTGATGGGGGTGTCGTGTTTGCCTATCGTCCCTGCCTGGAAGGGCAGATGGCGAAAAACGCGCCGATTGTGCGCCTCTTGCCTCCCCCGTGCAAGCTGTCAGGCGGGGTGATAGATAACCCGCACCAGGCCGCTTGGCAGCACGGCGCTCGACACCGGTCTCAACCCTGCGGGGAGAGGCCCGGTAAAGAGCGGGATCCCGCCCCCCAGGGTGACCGGCACCCAGAACAGGGTCAGCTCGTCCACCAGGGCCCCCTGCAGACCCTGCCTCACCAGCTCCCCGCCATCCAGATAGAGGTGACGGCTTCCCCCCTGCCACAACTCGTCCAGCACCTGCGCCAGCGCCCCCTGCCGGAAGGAGACCCGAGGACGGGGGTCGGCGGGCCTGTGGGTCAGTACCACCAGCGGCTTGTCCCCGTAGGGCCACTCGGGAAAGGCGCTCACGATATCGTAGGTGTTGCGCCCCATCAGCAGGGTGTCCGCGCTCGCCATCAGGGCGCTGTAGCCGGTCTCCTCCGGCCCGTCGCCACCATAGGGGGCCAGCCATGCCAGATCGCCCCCCTCCCCGGCGATGAAACCGTCGAGGGAGAGGGCGAGAAAGGCGGAGACCCGGGGCCGACGCAGCTCAGTGCTCATGGTCGTGATGCTCGTGGCGGGAAGGGGCGCCGGACTCCAGGGTCTCGAGGATGGCGCAGTGCTCCGCCGAGCGCGGGCCGCCGCAGCAGATGTCGGAGAGGGCCTTCAGGTTCTCGCGAAAACGGGTCAGCTCCAGGAGCTTCTGCTCCACCTGTTCGAGCTTGGTGTCAGCCACCGCCTTCACCTCCTGGCAGGTGACCTTGGCCTTGTTGGTGTCGAGGGCAAGCAGCTCGCCGATGTCCGCGAGGGAGAAGCCCACCGACTTGGCGCGGATGATGAACTCCAGCCGCCGCTTGTCCTGCTCCCCGTAGAGGCGATAGCCGGATTCGTTGCGAATGCCCGGCGAGATGAGGCCGTTCTTCTCATAAAAGCGCAGGGTGTCGGCCTTCACCCCGCACGCCTTGGCCAGTTCACCGATCCGATACATGGTCCTCTCCCCCCGCATGACATTCCCGACATGGTACTCAATATAAACCGGCCTCCACTATCACCTCTTTGCCCGGCGATTACCAGTCAAAGGCAGGAAAGCAGCAGCTAACCCCCCACTTGCCGCAATGCTGTTCAGATAAGCACATTTTTGACTAATTATTCATAAATGCGACTTGAGTTGGGGGAGCAAGGCTGTTTCCAGTCGATGTTCCTTCAGCCTTTATCCAGCGTGGCTTGCAATAGAAAGAGGGAGGCATCATGCCTCCCTCATTTTTTAGCCCTGATACTACGTGGACTGGAACTCAAATTCTCTTAAGTGAACAGCATTGCCCACTTGCCGGCCATTTATCCCCAAAACACTGAAAAGACAAACGTTTCACAAAAATTCACCAGAAAACGTTTAACGCCGCATCCCACAAGGGTTTGTCTCTTTAAAAAATCCACCACAGGTCACATTTTTTGTGTAGAATACGCGCCCACAAGAGAGCGTCGCGTCAAGCGGGCATTTCCTAAAACGCTTTTGCCAACGGCCGCCCCGGGCGAGAGTGGTTTGCGAAATCCCCCACTTCCATTTATTTGGGGACTCTCTGTGTGTTGAGCCTCGCCTCCCATGGAACGGTCCCCGTTATGCTGAGGACGATAGTGTGATGGAACAAGCTCGACCCATTCGCCGTGCACTGCTGAGTGTGTCTGACAAGACTGGCATCCTGGAATTTGCCAAGGCACTCGATGCACGTGGTGTGGCCCTGCTCTCCACCGGTGGTACCGCCAAGCTGCTGGCCGATGCGGGCCTGCCGGTGACCGAGGTGTCCGACTACACCGGATTCCCCGAGATGATGGACGGCCGGGTCAAGACCCTGCATCCCAAGGTACACGGCGGCATTCTCGGCCGTCGCGACCGGGATGACGCCATCATGGCCGAGCACGCTATCTCCCCCATCGACATGGTCGTCGTCAACCTCTATCCTTTCGCCGCCACCGTGGCCAAAGCCGGTTGCACCCTGGAAGACGCCGTCGAGAACATCGACATCGGCGGCCCGACCATGGTCCGCTCCGCTGCCAAGAACCACAAGGACGTCACCATCGTCGTCAAGGCCTCCGACTATGACCGCGTCATCGCCGAGATGGATGGCAACGGCAACAGCCTGACCCTCTCCACCCGCTTCGATCTGGCCATCGCCGCCTTCGAGCACACCGCCGCCTACGACGGCATGATCGCCAACTACTTCGGCACCCTGGTGCCCTCCTACGGCGAAAACAAGGAAGGCGACGAAGAGTCCCGCTTCCCCCGCACCTTCAACAGCCAGTTCATCAAGAAGCAGGACATGCGCTATGGCGAGAACAGCCACCAGGCTGCCGCCTTCTACGCCGAAGAGCAGGCCGCGCCGGGCTCGGTAGCAAGCGCCATCCAGCTGCAGGGCAAGGCCCTCTCCTACAACAACATTGCCGACACTGATGCGGCGCTGGAGTGCGTGAAGGAGTTCAGCGAACCGGCCTGCGTCATCGTCAAGCATGCCAACCCCTGCGGCGTCGCCATCGGTGACGACCTGCTGGCAGCCTACGATCGCGCCTACCAGACCGACCCCACCTCGGCCTTTGGCGGCATCATCGCCTTCAACCGCGAACTGGACGGCGAGACCGCCGCGGCCATCGTCGCCCGCCAGTTCGTGGAAGTGATCATCGCCCCCAGCATCAGCCAGGCAGCCCGCGAGGCGGTCGCCGCCAAGCAGAACGTGCGCCTGCTGGAGTGCGGCCAGTGGACTGCCCCGGCGCAAGGCTTTGACTTCAAGCGCGTCAACGGCGGCCTGCTGGTGCAGGAGCGCGATCTGGGCATGGTGACGCTCGGGGATCTGACCGTGGTCAGCCAGCGTCAGCCCACCGAGGCCGAGTTGCAGGATCTGCTGTTCTGCTGGAAGGTCGCCAAGTTCGTCAAATCCAACGCCATCGTCTACGCCAAGAACGGCCAGACCATCGGCGTGGGAGCCGGCCAGATGAGCCGCGTCTACTCTGCCAAGATCGCCGGCATCAAGGCCGAGGATGAAGGGCTGACCGTGGCGGGTTCCGTCATGGCCTCCGACGCCTTCTTCCCGTTCCGCGACGGCATCGATGCCGCCGCTGCCGCGGGCATCTCCTGCGTCATCCAGCCAGGTGGCTCGATGCGCGACCAGGAGGTGATCGACGCCGCCAACGAACACGGCATGTGCATGGTGTTCACCAACATGCGTCATTTCCGTCACTGACAGCCCAGGGCCGCCGATGGCGGCCCTGCCTCTTTAGCACCGGATCCTTTCCACTGGCAGGTTGCCACCGCAGCGCCAGTGAACTCAGACAGAAGCGAGCGAGACGATGAAAGTACTGATCATTGGCAACGGCGGCCGTGAACACGCCCTGGCCTGGAAGGCCAAACACTCCCCCCTGGTGACCCAGGTCTTCGTGGCACCGGGCAATGCGGGCACCCAGCTTGAGCCGGGCATCGAGAACGTCGCCATCCAGGCCACCGACATCGAGGGCCTGCTGGCCTTCGCCAAGGCGAACCAGATCGGCCTCACCATCGTCGGACCGGAAGCCCCCCTGGTGAAAGGGGTAGTCGATGCCTTCCGCGCCGCCGATCAGACCATCTTCGGCCCGACCGCCGCCGCTGCCCAGCTGGAAGGCTCCAAGGCCTTCACCAAGGACTTCCTGGCCCGCCACGCCATCCCCACCGCCGATTACCAGAACTTCACCGAGGTGGAGCCGGCGCTGGCCTATTTGCGCGAGAAGGGCGCCCCCATCGTCATCAAGGCCGACGGTCTGGCCGCCGGCAAAGGGGTGATCGTCGCCATGACCCTCGACGAGGCGGAAGCGGCGGTGCGTGACATGCTCTCCGGCAATGCCTTCGGCGATGCCGGCGCCCGGGTGGTGATCGAAGAGTTCCTGGACGGGGAAGAGGCGAGCTTCATCGTGATGGTGGACGGCGAGCACGTGCTGCCCATGGCCACCAGCCAGGATCACAAGCGCGCCTTCGACGGCGACACCGGCCCCAACACCGGCGGCATGGGGGCTTACTCCCCGGCGCCCGTGGTGACCGACGAAGTGCACCAGCGCGTGATGGAGCGGGTGATCATGCCGACCGTGCGCGGCATGGCGGCCGAGGGCAACGTCTACACCGGCTTCCTCTACGCCGGCCTGATGATCGATGCCGAGGGCAACCCCAAGGTGATCGAGTTCAACTGCCGCTTCGGCGACCCCGAAACCCAGCCCATCATGCTGCGGATGCAGTCCGATCTGGTGGATCTCTGCCTCGCCGCCTGTGCCGGCCAGCTGGATCAGAAGGAAGCCGTCTATGACCCCCGTGCCGCCATCGGCGTGGTGCTGGCAGCGGGTGGCTATCCCGGCGACTACACCAGCAACCACCCCATCAGTGGCCTGCCGGTGGACGAAGTGGCAGGGGAGAAGGTGTTCCATGCAGGCACCCGCCTGGAAGGACACACCAGCCTGACCCAGGGTGGTCGCGTGCTGTGCGCCACCGCCCTCGGCCACACGGTGCAGGAAGCCCAGCAGCGGGCCTATGCCCTCGCTGGTCGCATCCAGTGGGACGGCATCTTCTATCGCAAGGACATCGGCTGGCGTGCCATTGAGCGCGAGCAGGCCGAATAAGGGCCGGATCCCGATCACTCAAAGGGCCTGCGGGCCCTTTTTTTGTTGCACAGCACCTGCTCTGGCAGTGAAATCGTCCATGGATGATGACTTTCAAAAACAAAAACACCTGAAAAACTCACCTGACTTTAAAAAACCGATGTGTGATAAATAATGGCAGCATGATTCACTGCCTGCGAGCCCCTTCCCGGACCAGATGCGCGCCCTTGTATCCCTGCCGGAGGCGAGATCCGGTGGCCGTTCTCTTTCGGCTACATTCCCACAGCAATCCCCTACACAATTCGTCACAATTGGTCGCACTTTCTTCATACAATGATCGCCCTTTCATGGCATCATGATGCGTGAAACCGCACTCAAATGAGTGCTATAACAACCTGCAATCTCGTCGTCTCATAAGGAAATCCCATGCTGAAAACTGTGCGTCCCCTGCTGCTGCCCCTGATGTTTGGCCTGATGGCCCTGCCTGCCATGGCCGGCGATCTGGAGCAGCCGATGAAGAAGATCGGCTTCAACTACAAGCAGGCCGTCAAGGCCGACGACGCGGCCACCATGGAGAAATACATCAAGGAGATGAAGGCCCAGCTGGACGTCGCCAAGGGCAAGAACATGCCCGCCGCCAAGAAGGAGAAGTTCCTGGAAGGCATGACCGAAGTGCAGACCGAGCTGGATGCCAGCCTGGCAGCCCTCCAGGCCGGTGACGAAGCCAAGGCGCGCGAGCACCTGGCCAAGGTCAACGACCTGAAGAAGGAGTACCACAACTATGCCAAGCAAAAAGGCTGATCCCTTCCACTGGGATGCTCTGGTGCGCCTCACCCACTGGGGTGTGGCGGCCATCTGTATCGGCAATCTCTGGCTCAACGAGGCGGGCGAGGAGTGGCACGAGCGGATGGGATACGCCGTCATGGTGCTCATCGGCATACGCCTGCTGTGGGGGCTCACCTTCGCTCGCGGCCACGCCCGCCTGCGTGCCCTCATCCCGAGCCGGGAGGATTTTCGCCATCAGGCCGACGCCCTGCGCGAACGGACCCCGCCCACCCCGGGCCATCACGGCAGCGGCAAGCTGGCGGTCTGGGCACTCTGGCTGCTGGTACTCGCCACCGCAGGGACCGGCTGGTTCCAGAACACCGAGACCGGCTTCGATCTGGGGGCGGACGACTGGCACGAGTGGTGCACCTGGGCACTCCAGGGCATGATCGCCCTGCACCTGTGCGCCATCGCCTACACCTCCTGGCGCCAGCGCAGCAACCTGGTCACCCGCATGCTGCCAGGGCGTCGTGCCCGGGCCAGTGCCGGGCAGCAGGAACCCAACGTCTGAACGTTCACGGGGCCCTGCGGGGCCCCTGTTCATCCCCTTCGCTACCCGCTTGACGGGATCTCGTACCGATCTGCTCCCCTCTGCCCCCTCCTGCTGCCACCGAATAGCATGAAAGCATTTTCATTCACATTTCTTAATTAATTCAGCTTGTTCGATTTTCAACCACGTCGATTTCATGAATGCTACGGAGCTGGACGAGGTTGTTTGTTGTCCGTTCGACTACACGACAGTGATACGTCAATAACAAGATCGAAGGGAAAATCGTCATGCACAACACACTGTTTCGAACCGCCCTGCTGGCGGCGGCACTCGGCTCTTTCAGCCACACTGCCAGCGCCGAAGGGGTCATGGTTCACCTGTTCCAATGGAAGTTCAACGACATCGCCAACGAGTGCGAGACCGTGCTCGGGCCCAAGGGGTTCGGTGGCGTCCAGATCACCCCACCCGCCGAGCACAAGCAGGGCAGCCAGGTCTGGTGGACCGTCTATCAACCGGTCAGCTTCAAGAATTTCAACAGCTTCGGCGGTAGCGAGGCAGAGCTCAGAAGCATGATCGCCCGCTGCAACGCGGCCGGGGTCAAGGTCTATGCCGACGCCGTCTTCAACCAGCTGGCATCGGGTTCGGGCACCGCCACCGGCGGCGGCAGCTACAACTCGGGGCAATACCAGTATCCCCAGTTCGGCTACAACGACTTCCATCACAGCGGCGACATCACCAACTACGGCGACAGCAACAACGTCTGGAACGGCGCCCTCTACGGCATGCCGGACCTCAATACCGGCTCATCCTACGTCCAGGATCAGATCGCCACCTACATGAAGACCCTGCTCGGCTAGGGCGTGGCGGGCTTTCGCATCGATGCGGCCAAGCACATGGCGCCGGCCGATGTGAAGGCCATCCTCGACAAGGCGGGCAGCCCCAGGGCCTACCTGGAGGTGATCGGCGCAGGCGGGGAGTCCCCCGATATTCAGCCGGGCCGCTACACCTATATCGACACCGTCACCGACTTCAAATACGGCACCGATCTCGCCGCCAACTTCAACGGCCAGATCAAGAACCTCAAGACCCTGGGCGAGAGCTGGGGCCTGCTCCCCTCCAACAAGGCCTTCGTCTTCGTGGTCAACCACGACCGCGAACGCGGCCACGGCGGTGGCGGCATGCTCACCTTCATGAGCGGTGCCCGCTACGATCTGGCCAACACCTTCATGATGGCCTGGCCCTATGGCTGGAAGCAGGTGATGTCGGGCTATCGCTTTGAAAACATGGGTACCTATGAAACCGACAAGGGGGCGCCGGGCAGCACACCCTGCACGGACAGCCAGTGGAACTGCGAACAGCGCCGACCGACCATCATGAACATGGCCCTGTTCCACAACCGGACCGAAGGCCAGCCCGTCAGCAACTGGTGGGACAACGGCAACAACCAGATAGCCTTCAGCCGCGGTGACAAGGGCTTCGTCGCCATCAACAATGAGAGCGGCAGCCTGGTGGCCTCGGTGCAGACCGGCCTGCCGGCCGGCGAGTACTGCAACCTCCTGGGGGGCAATGACTACTGCAGCGGCGGTTATGTCACCGTCGATGGCAGCGGCAAGGCCAGCCTGAACGTCCCCGGCATGAAGGCGGCCGCCATCATCGCCGGTTGCACCAAGGCCAGCCCCTGCGGTGGTTCCGTCCTGCCGGGCAACAAGTTCAGCAGCATGAACCTGCGCGGTACCCACAACGCCTGGGGCAATACCCCCATGACCGTCGATGCCAACCGTGTCTGGTCCGCCACCCTCACCCTGACCGGCAACGGTGACGCCACCGGTGCCCAGCGCTTCAAGTTCGACGTCTTCGGCAACTGGGCCGAGAACTACGGCGACAACGAAGGGGATGGCATCGCCGACAAGGGCAGCAGCAAGGATATCCTGGTCAGCGGGGCGGGCACCTACCGCATCACCCTGAGCGAGAGCGATCTGCGCTACACGGTCACCCCCCTCACCAGCAACCAGGCACCGATCGCCGCCCTCTCCCCCAAAACCCTCAACGTCAAGGCGGGTGAGAGCGTGGTGTTCGACGCCTCCGCTTCCAGCGATGACGGCGGCGTGGTGAGCTACAGCTGGTCCAGCGGGGGCACCGCCGCCACGGAGACAGTCCGGTTCGATACCCCGGGTACCCATACCGTGACGGTCACCGTGACCGATGCGGAAGGGTTGACCGCCAGTGCCAGCGCCACCGTGACCGTCACCGACGACAACGGCACCTACGCCAGCGTATTGCCCACCCTGAACTTCCGCGGCACCCCCAATGCCTGGGGATCCCTTGCCATGACGCTGATCGCCGACAATCAGTGGGAAGCCCTGGTCACCTTCGACGGTCAGACCAACCAGCGCTTCAAATTCGACGTCAAGGGGGACTGGACCCAGAACTACGGCGACACCAACAAGGACGGCGTGGCCGAACTGAACGGCAGTGACATCCTCACCCCGGTCATCGGCCAGTACCGGGTACGTTTCAACGATCAGACACTGCAATACAGCCTGACTCCGGTGAGCGTCACCTATGCCAAGAATGTCGCCAGCCTCAACATTCGCGGCACCACCAACAACTGGGGCACCACCCCCATGTCCCTGGTCGGGGATCACCTCTGGCAGGCCAGCGTCACCTTCACCGGCAGCGGTGATGGGAACGGTGGCCAGCGCTTCAAGTTCGACGTCAAGGGGGACTGGACCCAGAACTACGGCGACACCAACAAGGATGGCGTGGCCGAGCTGGCCGGGGCAGACATCACCACGGCAGTGGTCGGTGCCTATGTGGTGCGCTTCAACGACCAGACCCTGGCCTACAGCCTGAGCGCCCAGTAAGGCTGGACACACGCTAGGGCCATTTTGCCCCGGCGCCGAACCAGGCCTCCCGCCATCGGCGGGAGGCCTTTTTCATGGCCCCATGACCCGTTCCCCGCCAGCCTGTCGGCAGGCATACTGATCCTTCATCCCCATGCAGGAGCACATATGAAACAGTTGAACACCCTCAAGGCCGAGGGACGGATCGAGGAAGCCCGTCAGCACGGTCTGCTGCAACTCATCGCGCACCCGGCCCACGCCGAGCTGCATTACGAAGTGGCCGGACTGCACGACATGCTGGGGCGAGAGGCCGAGGCCATTCCGCTCTATCAGAAGGCCGTGTCGCTGGGGCTTGGCGAGGCGTCGCTGCGCGGGGCCCTGCTTGGACTTGGCAGCTCCTATCGCACCACGGGCCGTCATGCCGAGGCGCTGGCCACCTTTGACGAGGCCCTGTCCCGCTTCCCCGATGCCCTGGAGTTCAAGGTGTTTCGTGCCATGACCTGCTACAACCTGGGGCGCAGCAAGGAGGGGATGGAGACGCTGCTGGGGATCCTCGCGACCACCACCACGGATCCCGCCCTGCTTCCCTACCGGCGCGCCATGGCACTCTATGCCGAGGATCTGGACAGACGCTGGTGAGCGCCAGAAACGACAAAGCCGCTCAAAAGAGCGGCTTTGTCTGAAAGTGGTGGCCCCTGGGGGACTTGAACCCACGACCAATCGATTATGAGTCGACTGCTCTGACCAACTGAGCTAAGGGGCCATTGATACTGGTTAGCGGCGTGGATTATAGGGGATGGCGGATACCCCGTCCATAGTCAGATCAACCACTTGGCGAGATTTCATCCATATTCAAGCGGTTCCATGACCCCTCTTCACGCCCATGCCAGCACGGATAAAACAAAGGTTCATCGCGGCTTTCCGGGGAAGGCCGCCTTGATTTTCAGAAAAAAGTATTCTGAGTCCCTAAATCCATATG
>NZ_JAPDBQ010000047.1:0-26980 GCF_027705325.1 Aeromonas sp. QDB18 | reverse complement strand
TGCCTCCCTCATTTTTTAGCCCTGATACTACGTGGACTGGAACTCAAATTCTCTTAAGTGAACAGCATTGCGGCAGTTGCCGGGCGTTTTTTTGTGGGCGGGCGCAGCACATGGCCGGGCCGGGGGATCAGATGCCGGAGCCGTCGCTCTCGCCACCTTCCTCATGCAGGCCGCACTCGCGCTTGAGGCCGAAGAAGCGAGTCTGCTCCTCGCTCATGCCGGGCTCCCACTTGGCGGTGGTGTGCACGTCGCCGACCGAGAGGTAGCCCTGCTCCCACAAGGGGTGGTAGGGGAGGTCGAACTCCTTGAAATAGTAGAAGACGTCCTTGTTGCTCCAGTCGATCACCGGCAGGAACTTGAAGCGACCGCGCTGGATGGCCAGCACCGGCAGCTTGCCCCGGCTGCCGGACTGCTCACGGCGCAGGCCCGAGAACCAGGTGCGGGCACCCAGCTCGTTCAGGGCGCGGTCCATCGGCTCCACCTTGTTGAGCTGGTTGTAACGGGTGATCCCCTCCACCCCCTGCTCCCACAGGAGGCCGAAGCGGGCCTCCTGCCAGGCCGGGCTGAGTTCGGCCCGGTAGATCTTGAGGTTGAGCGCGAGACGCTCGGTCAGCTCGTCGATGAAACGGTAGGTCTCGGGGAAGAGATAACCGGTGTCTGTGAGCACCACCGGCACGTCGGCCCGCTCGCGGCTCACCAGGTGCAGCATGAGCGCCGCCTGGATGCCGAAACTCGACGACAGCACATGCTCCCCCGGCAGGTTGGCCAGGGCCCAGCGCACCCGCTCGGGGGCGCTCATGGCGTCCAGCGCCCGGTTGAGGGGGGCCAGCGCCTCGACCTGCTCCTCCCGGCCCTGGGCCAGGAGGGCGTCGAGGTCGAGCCGGCCGTCGGCGGTGCGCGCCAGCCGGGCTGTATCAGTCTGTTCAGGCTGCATAGAAGTCCCTCGCGGAGTCGATAACCGGGGCGATGATGCCGGCGCGAATGACAAAATCGCCGAAGCACTCACCCGGGTTGCGATCCTTGGCCCAGCGGCCGATCAGGGCGTCCAGTTCGGCCAGGATCTGCGGCTCGGTGATGTTCTCCAGATGCAGGCGCGGGATGCGGGTCCCCTCGAGGTTGCCCCCCAGGTGCAGGTTGTAGCGACCCGGCGCCTTGCCCACCAGACCCACTTCCGCCAGCATGGCGCGGCCGCAGCCGTTGGGGCAGCCGGTGACCCGGAAGATGATGGCGTCATCCGCCAGGCCGTGCTTGGCCAGCAGCCCCTCGATGTCGGTGACGAAGGCAGGCAGCATGCGCTCGGCCTCGGCCATTGCCAGGGGGCAGGTAGGCAGGGCCACACAGGCCATGGACTGCTTGCGCTGCTCGCTCACGCCGTCATCCAGCAGACCGTACTGACGCGCCAGGGCCTCAATGCGGGCCTTCTCGCCGGCAGGCACGCCCGCGATGATGAGGTTCTGGTTGGCGGTGAGGCGGAAGTCCCCCTGATGCACCTTGGCGATCTCCAGCATGCCGGTTTTGAGGGGCTTGCCCGGGAAGTCCAGCAGGCGGCCGTTCTCGATGAACAGGGTCAGGTGGTGCTTGCCGTCGATCCCCTCCACCCAGCCGAAGCGATCGCCACGGCTGGTGAATTCATAGGGGTGAACCGGCCCGAACTGGATGCCGGCGCGGTTCTCCACCTCGGCCTTGAAAGCCTCGACCCCCACCCGTTCAAGGGTGTACTTGGTCTTAGCGTTCTTGCGGTTGACCCGGTTGCCCCAGTCGCGCTGGGTGCTGACCACAGCGGCCGCCACCTCCAGCACGTGGGAGAGCGGAATGAAGCCAAAGTCGCTCGCCTTGCGCGGGTAGGTGGTGGTGTCGCCGTGGGTCATGGCCAGACCGCCCCCCACCAGCACGTTAAAGCCCACCAGCTTGCCGTGTTCGGCAATGGCCACGAAGTTGAGATCGTTGGCGTGGATGTCCACGTCGTTGTGGGGCGGGATGACCACGGTTGTCTTGAATTTGCGCGGCAGGTAGTTGGAGCCCAGGATCGGCTCCTCGTCACCCCCCAGCTTCTCGCCATCCAGCCAGATCTCCACGTAGGCGCGGGTCTTGGGCAGCAGGTGCTCGGAGATCTTCTTGGCCCACTCGTAGGCCTCCTGGTGCAACTCGGACTCCACCGGGTTGCTGGTGCAGAGCACGTTGCGGTTCACGTCCCCCGCGGTGGCGATGGAGTCGATACCTGTGCTGTTGAGGGTCTGGTGCATCAGCTTGATGTCGCGCTTCAGTACCCCGTGGAACTGGAAGGTCTGGCGAGTGGTCAGGCGGATGCTGCCGTACATGCTGTGTTCTTCGGCGAACTTGTCGATCACCTGCCACTGGGCCGGGGTGATGATGCCGCCGGGCAGGCGGGCGCGCAGCATGACGTTGTGCAGGGGCTCCAGCTTCTGGGCGGCGCGCTCCGGGCGGATGTCGCGGTCATCCTGCTGATACATGCCGTGGAAGCGGATCAGCTGGAAGTTGTCGCCGTTGAAGCCGCCGGTGAGCGGGTCCTGCAGATCTTCGGCGATGGTGCCGCGCAGGAAGTTGCTCTCGCGCTTGAGGCGTTCGTTGTCAGCCAGCGGCCCTTCGACCGGTCCCGGAATAAGTTGTTTGCTCATCAATAGACATCCCTTTGATAACGTTTGGCACGACGCAATTCGCTCAGATACTCTTCTGCTTCCTCACGGCTCTTGTGGCCGTGTTCCGCAATCACTTCCAGCAGGGCTTCCTGCACATCCTTCGCCATGTGGTTGGCGTCGCCACACACATAGAAGTGAGCGCCTGCTTCCAGCCACTGGTAGAGCTCAAGCCCTGCCTCGCGCAGACGGTCCTGCACATAAATCTTGTTGGCCTGATCCCGGCTGAAGGCCAGGGAGATCTTGGACAGCAGGCCCGATTTCACATAACGCTGCCACTCCACCTGATAGAGGAAGTCCTGGGTGAAGTGGGGGTTGCCGAAGAAGAGCCAGTTCTTGCCCTCTGCCCCCTGTGCTTCCCGCTCCTGCAGGAAGGCGCGGAACGGGGCAATGCCGGTGCCCGGGCCCACCATGATGACGGGGGTGTCGGGATTGGCGGGCAGGCGGAAGTTGTCGTTGTGCTCCACGAACACCCGGACCTCGGCATCTTCCGGCAGACGGTCCGCCAGATAGGAAGAGGCGCCGCCGCTTCGCACTGTGCCATCTTCTTGGCGGTAGCGCACCACGCCGACAGTCAGGTGCACCTCTTCTTCCACCTCGCTCTGGGCGGAGGCGATGGAGTAGAGGCGGGGGGTGAGGGGACGCAGCAGTGCGATCAGTTGATCGGCACTCAAGGAAGCCGGGAAGCGTTTCAGTACGTCCACCACCTGGGCGCTGGCCACCAGGGCGTTGACCTGGGCCTTGTCACCGGCCAGATCTTTGAGCGCCGCGTTGTCCGTGATCTCGGCGAGGCCAGTGATCAGGCCCCCGTGCAGCCGGGTCAGCTCGTAGTGACGGGTCAGCGCCTCGCGCAGGCTGCCATGGGGGGTGGCCTCGTCACCGGTCAGACCGGTCAGGGCCAGCACTTCCCCCACGAGATCGGCGTCGTTGTCGAACCAGATGCCGAGCGCGTCCCCCGGTTGATAGGTGATGCCGGACTCTTCCAGGTTGATCTCGATGTGACGGATGTCCTTGGTGGAGTCGCGGCCGGTGATCTTCTGGTTCACCGAGAGTCTGGCGGGGAAAGGGTTCTCCTTGTTGTACTGGCTGTGGCCGACGGCGGCCTGCACCGAGCCCGCCACGCTGGCAGTCGCGGCGCCGGCAGAGAGGGTGGCGGCGACCGCCGCAACGGCCTGCTCGCCCCAGGCCTTGGCAGCATCCTGATAATCCACATCGAGGCTAGCTAGCTCATGGATGCGCTCTGCCCCTGCCTTGGCGAGGAAGCCATCGAAATCCTTGCCGGTCTGGCAGAAGAACTCATAGGAGCTGTCACCCAGCCCCAGCACGGCAAACTTGAGCCCTTCCAGCTTGCCGACCTTGCCCTTCTTGAGCTGCTCGAACAGATCGACGGCACTCTCGGGGGGCTCCCCCTCCCCGTAAGTGCTCACTACCACCAGCAGGTGGCTCTCTTTCTTGAGCTGCTTGGGTTTGTAGTCCGCCATGGAGGTGAGGGTCACCGGCAGGCCGCGGGCCTCGGCCTGGGCCTTGATGGCGCTGGCCACGCCCTTGGCATTCCCGGTCTGGGAGCCGTAGAGAATGGTCAGGCTGCCGCCGGGAGCAGCGACTTCTACGCCTGCGCTCGCCACGGGTTGGACGCCCGCCTGGGAGAGGCCGTAGAGATAACCGCTGACCCAGGCCAGTTGCTGGGTATTGAGGGTGGTGAGAACTTGGTTGAGCTGGCGCTGCTGTTCGTCAGAGAGCGGGCTCAGGGTGGGGGCTGTCAATGGCATCACACATGTCTTCCATGGTCTGATTTTTGGTCAGGGTAAGGGGTGTAATGAATAACAACAAAGAATAAAAATATCTTCTTTATGCGATTTATGAATTTATAAAGCCAAAATCCATCTCAGCCCCGGGGGGCCCGTGATATAAAAATGGCCTTGCCGAGCCCCCTGTCCCAGGGATCTCTCATGCCTCAAGGAGCAACCATGTCCCGTCTCTATCATGTCAACGCCTTCAGCCATCACCCCTTCGGAGGCAACCCCGCCGTGGTGGTGCTGGGGGAAGCGCGGCCCGACGCCGAGCTGCAGGCCATGGCGGCGGAGTTCAACCTCTCTGAGAGCGCCTTTCTGACCCAACTGGGGGAGGGGCATTACGGGTTGCGCTGGTTCACCCCGCAAGTGGAGGTGGACTTGTGCGGCCATGGTACCCTGGCGGCGGCCCATGTGCTGTGGCAGACGGGGGCGGTGTCGGGGGAGCTCCCCATCCGCTTCGCGACCCGCAGCGGTGAGTTGGTGGCCCGGCGGGAAGGGGAGTGGATCTGGCTCGATTTTCCGCGCATTGTCCTGGCGCCCCTCGAGCTGGACCCTGCCTATGGGGCTGCTCTTGGCTGCCAGCCGCTGCAAACCCTGGCGGCCGGGGCCAAGTTCCTGCTTGAGCTCGGTAGCGAGGAAGAGGTCCGCGCGCTCACCCCCGATTTTCACGCCCTGCGGGCGCTGCCGGGCCGGGGGATCATGGTGACGGCGCCATCGAGCCGGGGAGAGGACGACTTCGTCTCCCGCTATTTCGCCCCCTGGGTCGGGGTGGACGAGGATCCGGTGACCGGCTCCAACCACTGCGCCCTGGTGCCCTTCTGGGCCGAGCGGCTCGGCAAACGGCAATTGCGGGCCCGCCAGATCTCGGCCCGAGGCGGGGATCTCAGGCTGGAATTGCAGGAGGAGCGGGTGCTGATGGCGGGCCGGGCACTGACCCTGTGGCAGGGGGAGTGGCTGCTGCCCCCTGTCGCACCAGCGGACCGATGACCGTTCGTCACTGTGTGACTTCTGCATAAAAAAAACGCCCCGCAATTGCGCAATGCTGTTCAGATAAGCACATTTTTGACTAATTATTCATAAATGCGACTTGAGTTGGGGGAGCAAGGCTGTTTCCAGTCGATGTTCCTTCAGCCTTTATCCAGCGTGGCTTGCAATAGAAAGAGGGAGGCATCATGCCTCCCTCATTTTTTAGCCCTGATACTACGTGGACTGGAACTCAAATTCTCTTAAGTGAACAGCATTGCCCGCAATTGCGGGGCGTTTTGATTGCCATGGACGGCAGCGTTTTGCTACGGCCCTGTTTCTGCGGCGCTTACTTTTGTGGACGCAAGGCCGGGAACAGGATGACGTCGCGGATGGTGTGGCTGTTGGTGAACAGCATCACCAGACGGTCGATGCCGATACCTTGACCGGCGGTCGGCGGCAGACCGTGTTCCAGCGCGGTGACGAAGTCGGCGTCGTAGAACATGGCTTCGTCGTCCCCTGCGGCTTTCTGGTCAACCTGGGCCTGGAAGCGCTCGGCCTGATCTTCCGCATCGTTCAGCTCGGAGAAGCCGTTGGCCAGCTCGCGGCCGCCGATGAAGAACTCGAAGCGGTCGGTGACGTCCGGGTTCTGGTCGTTGCGACGGGCCAGCGGGGAGACGGCGGCCGGGTACTCGGTGATGAAGGTCGGTTGCAGCAGCATGTGTTCCACGGTCTCTTCGAAGATCGCGGTGATCACGTGGCCCAGCTCCCAGCTCTTCATCAGCTCGATCTTCAGACCCTTGGCGACGGCGGTGGCCTTCTCCAGGGTGGCCAGATCGTCACGGGTCACACCCGGGTTGTACTTCAGGATGGAGTCGACCATGGAGAGGCGCTGGAACGGCTGACCGAAATCGATGGTCAGGCCCTCTTCGCCCTCTTTGGCGTAACGGATCCTGGTGTCGCCCAGGATGTCTTGCGCCAGAGTGCGCAGCATCTCTTCGGTGAGATCCATCAGATCGATGTAATCGGCGTAGGCCATATAGAACTCGAGCATGGTGAACTCGGGGTTATGGCGAACGGAGATGCCTTCGTTGCGGAAGTTGCGGTTGATCTCGTAGACACGCTCGAAACCACCGACCACCAGACGCTTCAGATAGAGTTCCGGAGCGATACGCAGGTACATGTCGATGTCCAGCGCATTGTGGTGGGTGATGAAGGGACGTGCGGAGGCGCCACCTGGGATGACTTGCATCATGGGGGTTTCCACTTCCATGAAGCGCTTGTCGTTCAGGAACTTGCGAATGCCGGCCACCACCTTGGTGCGGGTCACGAAGGTCTTGCGGGACTCTTCGTTGGCGATCAGGTCCAGGTAACGCTGGCGGCAGCGGGCTTCCTGGTCGGTCAGGCCCTTGTGCTTCTCGGGCAGGGGGCGCAGCGCCTTGGTCAGCAGGCGGATCTCGCCGACGTGGACGGAGAGCTCGCCGGTGTTGGTGCGGAACAGGGTGCCCTCGACGCCGACGATGTCCCCCAGATCCCACTTCTTGAACTGCTCGTTGTAGAAGCCTTCCGGCAGGTCGTCACGGGTCACGTAGACCTGGATCTTGCCAGCCATGTCCTGCAGGGTCGCGAAGGAAGCCTTGCCCATGATCCGACGGGTCATGATGCGACCGGCAATCTTCACCCGTTTATTCAAGGCCGCCAGCTCGTCGGCGCTCTTGTCGCCGAACTCGGCGTGCAGATCGCCGGACAGGCTGTCACGACGGAAGTCGTTGGGGAAGGGGTTGCCCTGGGCGCGCAAGGCGGCCAGCTTGGAGCGACGCTCAGTCATCTCGTTGTTCAGTTCGAGAGTCTGGTCGACTTCCGGGGTGGTGGTTTGTTCAGACATGGTGATTCCTGCTGCTCTGTTTACAGGCCTGATTTCAGGCTGGCTTCGATAAACTTGTCCAAGTCGCCGTCGAGTACGGACTGGGTGTTGCGGGTCTCGACGCCGGTGCGCAGATCCTTGATACGGGAGTCATCCAGTACGTAGGAGCGGATCTGGCTGCCCCAGCCGATGTCGGACTTGGTCTCTTCGAGGGCTTGCTTCTCGGCGTTCTGCTTCTGAATTTCCAGCTCGTAGAGCTTGGCCTTCAGCTGCTTCATACACTGATCTTTGTTCTTGTGCTGGGAACGGTCGTTCTGGCACTGCACCACCACGCCGGTCGGGATGTGGGTGATACGCACCGCGGACTCGGTCCGGTTGACGTGCTGACCACCGGCACCGGAGGCGCGGTAGACGTCGATGCGCAGGTCCGCCGGGTTGATCTCGATCTCGATGTCGTCGTCGATCTCGGGATAGACGAACACGGAGCAGAACGAGGTGTGACGACGGCCGCCGGAATCGAACGGCGACTTGCGAACCAGGCGATGGACGCCGGTCTCGGTGCGCAGCCAGCCGAAGGCATACTCGCCGGTGAACTTGATGGTGGCGGACTTGATGCCGGCCACGTCGCCCTCGGAGCATTCGATGAGCTCGGGCTTGTAGCCGTGGGCATCACCCCAGCGCAGGTACATGCGCAGCACCATGTTGGCCCAGTCCTGGGCCTCGGTGCCGCCGGAACCGGACTGGATGTCGATGTAGCAGTCGGAACCGTCGTGCTGACCGGAGAACATGCGACGGAACTCGAGATCCACCAGCTTGGCCTCCAGCTCGTCCGCTTCGACCACGGCTTCGTTGAAGGTCTCTTCGTCTTCGCCTTCGACGGCCAGGCTGACCAGCATCTCGACGTCATCGACGCCCTGGGTCAGGGTATCGATGGTGCTGACGACGTTCTCCAGGGAGACGCGCTCCTTGCCCAGCGCCTGTGCGCGCTCGGGTTCGTTCCAGACATCCGGCTGTTCCAGCTCGGCATTGACCTCTTCTAGACGCTCTTTCTTGGCGTCATAGTCAAAGGTACCCCCTAAGCAGCTCGGTCCTCTCAGACAGCTCCTTAAGCTTGTTTAATACAGGATTGACTTCAAACATCGTGAAAACTCTCGGGGTCGATGTGATTTAAAAACGGGATATTCTAGCCAATTGCAGAAGGAATAAACAGGGTTGGCTGGCCTCGCTCTTTTTCCTGCTCCAATTTTCCGCAGCATTTTTAAAATTTCCGCGTAAAATATCGTCACTCACGCCATTCTCCGCTTCAGTTTTGTGCGGATTGGCCGCTAACAACACACAGTGCCACGCACTCCCGATTGATCCTGTTCCCGACTCCCACAAGAAGAAAACACGATGAAAAACCTATCACTCAAGCTGAAGATACTGTTGTCTGTGGTCATCGCCTTGTCACTGGTGATCCTGCTGCTCTCCTGGCAGAGCTACAGCAGCCAGAAGTCCATGCTGCTGCAAGACAGTCAGGAACAGGTGCAACGCCTTGGCAGCCAGCAGGCCGCCAGCGTCAGCGACTGGCTTGCCGCCCGTCGTGACGTTATCCAGGCCCTTGGCAACAAGGCCGGTGCCGAGCCCCTCAACGCCCTGCAACAGGCCCAGGTGTCCGGCCGTTTCCAGCTCACCTATTTTGGTGAGGGCAGCGGCAAGATGAACGACTCCGACCCCTCCATCAACCGCGACGGTTACGATCCCCGCTCCCGTGGCTGGTATCAGGAAGCCATGGCCAAGGGCGGCATGATCGTCACCAAACCCTACCTCGACGTGGCCTACAACATTCTGGTGGTGACCCTGGCCCAGCCGGCCCAGGGCGGCGTGGTGGGGGGGGGATCTCTCCATCGCCTCCCTGGTGGATGACATCACCAAGATGAAGCTGCCTGCGGACGGCTTCGCCATCCTGATGCACAAGGATGGCACCGTCATCTCCTACAAGGATGCGGCCAAGGCGATGAAGCCGGCCAGCGAGATCGACAACGATCTGACCAATGCCCTGATCGAGCAGAGCAAGGCGAGCAACAGCCTGGTGCCTGCTTTCTTCGACAACGAGGGGCGTGACAAGCTGCTGTGGGCGACGGACATTCCGGACACCGACTGGGAGCTGGTGCTGGTACTGGACAAGAGCACCCTGGAGGCGCCGCTCTCCTCCCTGCTGATGACCCAGCTCGGCCTGGCCCTGCTGGTGCTGGTGGGCAGCATTCTCGCCATCTCCTGGCTGGTCAGCCTGCTGCTCGGTCCCCTCACCAAGGTGTCCCAGGCCCTGGCCCGCATCGCAGACGGTAACGGCGATCTGACCCAGCGCATCAAGATCGACGCCAATGACGAAGTGGGCCAGCTCGCCGGCAGCTTCAACCGCTTCGTGGGCAGCCAGCATCAGCTCATCGCCAACATCCGTCAGCTTGCCAACGAGCTGAACGCCGATGCCGAACGCAGTCTGGTGACCAACCAGGCCGCGGTGGAAGAGCTGCAACGCCAGCAACAGGAGGTGACCATGGTCGCCACCGCCGTCACCGAGATGGCGAGTGCCACCATGGAGATCGCGGGCAACGCCGAGAACACCGCTGCCGCCGCCCAGCAATCCGCCCAGAGCAGTGAACAGGGCAAGATCCTGGTGAACCAGACTCGCCAATCCATCAACAACCTGGCCGAGGAAGTGGGGCAGGCGACCGGCGTCATCGGCGAGCTGAGCCGTCACGCTCAGGCCATCTCCGGCATCCTCTCCACCATCCAGGGCATCGCCGAGCAGACCAACCTGCTGGCGCTGAACGCGGCCATTGAAGCGGCCCGTGCCGGCGAACAGGGTCGCGGTTTCGCCGTGGTGGCGGACGAGGTGCGGGTGCTGTCGCGCCGTACCCAGGATTCCACCCAGGAGATCCAGTCCACCATCGAAACCCTGCAACAGACCACGGCCCGCGCGGTGAGCCTGATGCAGACCAGCCAGGGGCTGGCGGACAACAGCGTGAAGGATGCCGACGCTGCCGCTGCGGCTCTGGAGGAGATCACCCAGGCCGTCAGCCTCATCTCCGACATGGCGGGCCAGATCGCCACCGCCGCCGAGGAGCAGACCCAGGTGACCGGTGAAATCACCCAGAACACTACCGCCATCAAGGATGTGAGCGACGAGATCACCGCTTCCGCCATGCGCGACTTGGATCAGGCGCACAACCTCAAGGGGCGTGCCACCAACCTGAACCAGCAGGTGTCGACCTTTATTTTGTAAGGAAGGTCAGGCCGCAATCTGAACCAGCAGGTGTCGACCATCCTCCTGTAAGTTCTGACACGCGGCGATCAAGGCCGCCATGACAAAGCCCCGCACTCTGCCGAGTGCGGGGCTTTTTGTTTAGATGTTTCCCAGCGGGCACCCATGAAGGATGGGATTCAGTGCTGCTGGCGAGCAGAAATGACAGAGCCCACCGCAAGGTGGGCTCTGTCATACGGGGCCTGCGTCCGGGATCACAGGAAGGGCAGGGCCAGGAACAGCTTGATCACCACGGCGTTGATGATGTCGATGAAGAAGGCACCGACCATGGGCACCACCAGGAAGGCCAGGTGGGAGGGGCCAAAGCGCTGGGTGATGGCCTGCATGTTGGCAATGGCAGTGGGGGTGGCGCCGAGGCCGAAGCCGCAGTGACCCGCCGCCAGCACGGCCGCATCATAGTTGCGCCCCATGACCCGGAAGGTGACGAAGATGGCGTAGAGCGCCATGGCCACCGTCTGCACGGCCAGCAGGATGAAGATGGGCAGGGCCAGGCTTGCCAGCTCCCACAACCTGAGGCTCATCAGCGCCATGGCGAGGAAGAGCGACAGGCTGACGTTGCCGAGCAGGGAGACCTCGCGGTCGCTCACTTCGTGCCAGTTGAGCAGGGTGAGCAGGTTGCGCAGCAGCACGCCGACAAAGAGCACGCAGACGAAGATCGGCAACTCGAAGACGCCGCCCTTGAGGTAGAGGGCCAGCATTTCGCCCCCTTTCAGGCTGATGGCGATGAGTGCCAGGGTCTCGATCAGGCTGAAGGTGGTGAGCGGGCGCTCCATGTCCGGCATCTCGAAGCCCTGGGGGGCGCCGTCACGGTTATGCTCCTCACCGGGCACCTGCACTTTCTTCACCAGATAGCGGGCCACCGGGCCGCCGATGAGACCCCCCAGCACCAGACCGAAGGTGGCACAGGCAATCGCCAGCTCGGCGGCGGATTGTACGCCGTATTTCTCGGTGAAGATGGAACCCCAGGCCGCCCCGGTGCCGTGGCCGCCGGAGAGGGTGATGGAGCCGGCTAGCAGCCCCATGTGGGGATCCAGCCCCAGCAGGGTGGCCAGACCCACCCCCAGGCTGTTCTGCACCAGCAGCAGGCCGGTGACCACCAGCAGGAAGGTGGCCACCGCCTTGCCGCCGCGCTTGAGGCTGCCCAGATCGGCGGAGAGGCCGATGGAGGCGAAGAAGGTCAGCATCAGGGCCGTCTGCAGGCTGGTATCAAATTGCAGTTCGATCTGCAGGGTGGAACGCAGCACCAGCAGCACCAGGGCAACCACCAGGCCACCGGCCACGGGTTTGGGGATGTTGAAAGTGCGCAGGGGTCCTATCTTGTTGACCAGCAGGCGGCCAAGCAGCAGCACCAGGGTCGCGGCGACCAGGGTGGCGTAGGCATCAAGTTGTAGCATTCAGTGCTCCCATGTTGATCGGCTGTGTCTTTGGCGAGAAAGACTCACGGATCCAGCCGGGATGAAACAGAGTGGCGAACGCGCCAGTGACAGAGGGGCCGCAGCCCCGTCCCTCTGCAAAAGAGGGGGTCGACACGAGCCCGTGTTCGTCGGGCGTCCAGATGAGATTTGTGAAAAATCCGCCGGATACTAGCAAAAAACACCAAGTACATCCACATATATCACATTAATGATTAAAACATGGTGTTAATATGGCATTTAAAACTGCCTCGCCGAGTGTGCTCCGGATCGCAACAATGCTGCTGCGGCTGTCATTTGCAGCGGCACTCTTTATAATTCGCCCGGTTCCGCCCCCACGGGAGGACACAGACCCTCAAGAGGTCTGCTGATGACCGATATTGAGCCCGCCCGCACCATCTGAAGGACGGGGGCTGTATCGGTTGAGCCCTGTTTGATTTGCCGGTTTCCAGTCCAGAGAGAGGAGAGGGTGTGAAGAAGTCCATCTACATTGCCTACACAGGCGGCACCATAGGGATGCAGCGTTCCGACCACGGTTATGTACCGATGGCGGGCTTCATGGAGGACTGTCTGGCACGGATGCCCGAGTTCCATCGACCGGAAATGCCCGATTACCATATCCACGAATATGCCCCCCTCATCGACTCTTCCGACATGACGCCGGCAGACTGGCAGCGCATCGCCGAGGATATCAAGGGCAACTACGACAAGTACGACGGTTTCGTCATTCTGCACGGCACCGACACCATGTCGTTCACCGCGTCTGCGCTCTCCTTCATGCTCGAAGATCTGCACAAGCCGGTCATCATCACCGGCTCCCAGATCCCCCTGGCCGAGCTGCGCTCGGACGGTCAGCAAAACCTGCTCAACGCCCTCTATATCGCGGCCAACTACCCGATCCACGAGGTGACGCTCTTCTTCAACAACCAGCTCTATCGCGGCAACCGCAGCAAGAAGGTGCATGCCGACGGCTTCCACGCCTTCGACTCGCCCAACTACCCGCCCCTGCTCAATGCCGGTATCGCTATCTCCCTGGAGGCAGGTGAGCTGGGCGTGCCGTGCGATCGCCCCCTGGTGCTGCACGACATTACCCCCCAGCCCATCGGGGTGGTGACCCTCTACCCGGGGATATCGGCTGAGGTGATAGCGAACATCCTGCAACAGCCGGTGCGTGCGCTGATCCTGCTCTCCTTCGGGGTGGGCAATGCGCCCCAGAACCCGGCCATGCTGGCGCTGCTCTCCGAGGCATCTGCCCGGGGCGTCATCATCGTCAACCTGAGCCAGTGCCTGCACGGCAAGGTCAACATGGGGGGCTATGCCACCGGCAACGCCCTCTCCCGTGCGGGAGTCATCTCGGGCTTTGACATGACCGCCGAGGCGGCGCTCACCAAGCTGCACTTCCTGCTGAGCCAGGATCTGCCGGCGCCGCGCATCCGCGAGCTGATGCAGCAGTCCCTGCGCGGGGAGCTGACCCCCTGACTTTCCCTCTCACCCTAACCCTCTCACAGCGGGAGAGGGGATAGATCGAGGTGGCGAGGTTTGCCATGAAGATCGCCGGCAGGTGGCCCGCTGACTGCTCGCAGGTGCGTGCCAGCTCCCTTCTCCCCTGGTGGGAGAAGGGCCGGGGATGAGGGGGATGAGTCATCCTGCATAGAGAGGAAAAAAAGAGGGGAGCCATAATGGCTCCCCTCTTTCGTTTCGTTACCGCGATAGGTGACGTGCGGCCTGCCTCAGTGGCTAAGGTCTACCCGTACTATCTCTTCCTCATCGCGATACTGGCGCTTGAGCTCGCTCTTGCTCTTCATCACGATCTCGCCGTCACGGCCGATGTTCATGTGCTCGGGGTTCTCAAGGTGCATCGCCTGCCAGGCCATCACGGCCTGCAGGGAAGTGGCCTTCTGCTCCTCGGTGAGGGGCTTGCCATCCGGCCATTTGCCGAGCTCGACCGCAGTCTTGAGCCGCTCGTACACCTCTTTGGGCATCTGCGCTATCGCTTGTTGAAACGTCACTTGCTGAGACGACATCCGGCCTCTCCTTGAAAATTGAGCCATGAACACGGGTTCAGGCGGGCAGATCCTGTCGGACTATACCGGTAGATCTTGGCGGACTACGCCAGCCATCTGCTCCATCACCCGTACTACCTGACAACTGTACCCGAACTCGTTGTCATACCACACGTAGAGCACGCAGTGATCCCCCTCGGCGATGGTGGCCTGGGAGTCGACGATGCCCGCAAAACGGGAGCCCACCATGTCGGAGGAGACCAGCTCGGTGCTGGCACTGAAGTCGATCTGGCGATGCAGGGCCGAGCTCAGTGCCATCTGCTGCAGATAGGCGTTGAGGCTCTCCCGATCGGTGGTCTGTTCCAGCGACAGGTTGATGATGGCCAGGGACACGTTGGGTGTGGGCACCCGGATGGCGTTGCCGGTCAACTTGCCCTTGAGCTCCGGCAGCGCCTTGGCCACCGCCTTGGCGGCGCCGGTGCTGGTCATCACCATGTTGAGGGCTGCGCTGCGACCGCGGCGCTCGCCTTTGTGATAGTTGTCGATGAGGTTCTGATCGTTGGTATAGGAGTGGACCGTCTCCACGTGGCCGTGGCGGATGCCGTACTTGTCCTGCATCACCTTGAGCACCGGGGTGATGGCGTTGGTGGTGCAGGAGGCGGCGGAGACTATCTTGTCATCCGGGCCTATCACCTCGTGGTTGACCCCGAACACCACGTTCTTCATCTCCCCCTTGCCGGGGGCGGTCAGCAGCACCCGGGCGGCGCCGCGGGCCTTGAGGTGCTCGGACAGCCCCACTTCGTCACGCCAGACCCCGGTGTTGTCAACGATCAGCGCATTGTCGATGCCATAGGCGGTGTAGTCGATGTCGGCCGGGCTGTTGGCGTAGATCACCTGGATGAAGGTGCCATTGGCGATGATAGCGCTGCGTTCTGCATCCACCTCGATGGAGCCGTTGAAGGGGCCGTGCACCGAATCGCGGCGCAACAGGCTGGCACGCTTCTCCAGATCCCCGTCGCGACCGCCGCGCACCAC
Organism: Aeromonas sp. QDB18; assembly: GCF_027705325.1. Lineage (NCBI taxonomy): Bacteria > Pseudomonadati > Pseudomonadota > Gammaproteobacteria > Aeromonadales > Aeromonadaceae > Aeromonas > Aeromonas sp. QDB18. The sequence goes on along the minus strand of NZ_JAPDBQ010000047.1, from coordinate 11,952 downwards.
GATGGCGCGCAGGCGCAGGGAGTTGGCGGCGCCGGTGCGCTCGATGAGCAGACGGGCCAGCAGGCGGCCGATGCGACCGAAGCCGTAGAGTACCACGTCGGTCGGGGCGGGCACGGTACTGCGGTTCAGGGCCGGTGCCAGCTTGGCGCGCAGATAGTCCTCGATGCCAGCTTCATCCTGGTGATCCTGCCAGTAGCCCACGGCCAGTTTGCCGAGATCGACTTCGGCGGCGGTGGGGTTCAGGGCGACGATGGTGCGCAGGAGAGGGAAGCTTTGCTGGATGGGCAGCGGGGTGCCCTGGTGGCGGCGAACGACCCGGTGGGCCTTGAGGATATCGATGGTGGAGGCGTTTTGCAGGGGGCGTCCGTAGAGGGTGATCTCTATCCCTTGCTGTCGGTAGAGGCGACCTATCAAGGGTTGCATGGCTTCGGCGAGCTCCTGGCTCTCCTGCCACGCCTGCAAGTAGTGCTCGTGGGTCATTAACCAGATCCTTTTATTTCACGTTGTTGAAGCAAGTTGCCTGGGCAAATTGAAATTCGTCGAAGGCAGATCAGTGTAGGGCTGATGGTTTCGTTATATTATTCTGCAATCGCGGCCTTATACGGCGCGCGCATTGTAATGGATATGTAGCCTGTTTGCTAGTTGGCGGTGGCCGGTGCGGGTTGCGATTGTTATCAACCAGATGTGAACCATGACCTTATTCTCACAGCGTCCGTTACTGCTTTCCCTCGCTTGTTGCCTGACGTTGACGGCCTGCGACGACGACAGGATCCACAACATCTGCTCCCAATATCCCGCCCTGTGCGCGGACCTGGTGGACGACGGCTGGTGCCGCTATGAGCGCAGCGACGTCATTCGCGGTCGTTACTATCTCCAGGAAGAGGGGGCGGACAGGCGCAAGTACGATCTGATGCGCGGCCTGGAACGTTATCTGCAGTGCGCCGAGCACTCCACCAACATTGAGTACAAGCGGGCCAGGGAGCAGAAGAGCCCCAGAGTGGAAGGGATGCTGGCCGCCGGCCGGCAACTGGAGCAACTGGACGCTCAGACCCGGGGCTCCCGAGATCCCTACCTGCTGCTCTGGCACTGGACCAACAACACCAGCCCCGATGCCCGCGCCAGCTTCCTCGCGCAGGAGGGGACGCCGAGCCTCGAGGAGCCCGAGCTGCAACTGGCGCTCGGCGGCATCTATGCGAAGAGCGAGCCCGAGAAGGCCATCAGGCTGATGCACCATGCGCTCTCCCTCTATCGGGAGGGGGACAAGGTCAACAGCCGGATCCTCACCGCCCTCAGCACCCTCTACATGGGGCAGAAGCGATTTGATCAGGCCTATCTGTGGGGCAAGGTGAGCGAGTCATTCCAGGAGAGCCCCGAGGTCTCCGCCACCCGGCTCGGCATTTACCATGCCATCGGCAAGGAGGAGCAGGAGACGCTGGACGACCAGGCGGCCACCATCGTCGATGCACTCAGGCAGGGGAGCTACCGCACACCATGAATCCGACCCTGACAGAGGTCCGGGAGTGGGCCCATCCCTTCGATATCCGTCTCGTCCACGGCCAGATCCGCGGCGAGGACAGGGTGCTTGAACGGGCCACGGTGAGGGCCGTGGTGATGCGTGGTGATCGACTGCTGCTGGTGCACTCCAGCGTCAACGGGGATCTCATGTTCCCCGGTGGCGGCATCGAGCACGGGGAGGCGCACGATGCGGCCCTGGCCCGGGAGCTGCGGGAAGAGTGTGGCGCCGAGCTGGTGGCCGTGGGCCCCCTGCTGGGAGAGACCCGGGAGTATCGTGCCGCGCGCGAGCCGGATTACGATGCCTACTGCATCCGATCGTCCTATTACCTCTGCCGGGTCGGGGAGGACTGGAGTGCGCCGCGCCCCCAGCCCTACGAGATCCGCCTCGGCTTCACGCCGGGCTGGTTCCCCCTGGCCGAGGCCCTGCAGACCAACAAGACCCAGCTGGCGGGTCCCTGTCCCCAGTGGACGGCGCGAGAGACCCGGGTGCTGGCAGAGTTGCACCGCTGGCAAGCGTCCGGCTTGCTGACCTGACAAGGCCGCTTGCCCCATAAAAAAACCGCCTGTCGGCGGTTTTTTTATGGCTGTCCCCGGCGTCAGGGGAGACAGACCTGGCAGAAGGCGTAGGTGCCCTGGGGATCGTTGAAGCGGGTCAGCGGGTCCAGAGTGCGGTTCATCTCCAGCAGCGCCTTGCCAAGCCCGGCGGGCAGCCAGCTTTGCAGGTGCGGGGCCAGCGCCTGGGCGCTGCTGTCAAACAGCTCGCGCAGGAACTTGTCCCTGGCAGACTCTTCCGGTGCGATGGGGGTGACCTGCCAGCTCTTGAGGTTGGCGAGATCGGCGGCCGCCTTGAGGGCGTCATCCAGATTGCCGAACTCGTCCACCAGCCCCAGTGCCTTGGCATCCTGCCCGGTCCAGACCCGGCCTTCGGCGGCTTTTTCCGCCTCTTCCGGGCTAAGGCCCCGGCCCTTGCCCACCAGGCCGACAAAGCGTTGATAGGTGTCTTCCACGCTCAGTTGAATGGCTTCACCCACGTGATCCGGCAGGGCACGGGTCAGCCCGACCCCCACGAAGTCGGTGGTGCCGACGCCGTCGGTGTGTACCCCGTACTGGGAGAGCGCCTTGTCGATGGTGGCGAACATGCCGAACACCCCGATGGAGCCGGTGAGGGTGGTGGGGGAGGCGAAGATCTTGTCCGCATCGGCGGAGATCCAGTAGCCACCGGAGGCGGCGTAGCTGCCCATGGAGATGACCACCGGCTTGCCTGCCTGTTTCAGGGCCAGCAATTCGGCGCGGATCTGCTCGGCGGCGAAGGCGCTGCCGCCCGGGCTGTCCACTCGCAGCACCACGGCTTTCACCTGATCGTCACGGCGGGCCTCGGCCAGCAGATCGGCAAGGCTGTCGCCGCCGATGGTGCCGGCAGGCTGGACGCCATCCATGATGGCGCCGCTGGCGGTGATGAGGCCTACCTCATCCTTGCCGCTCTGGGGGTATTGCTCCGGGATGGCGGCCAGATACTCTTTCAGGCCCACGCCCTTCCAGCCGTGATCATCGGCCTCGCCCACTTCCTTGATCACCGCCTGGGTCATCTCGTCGCGGGTGGCGAGCTGATCCACCAGACCGTTGTCGAGGGCGTAGCTGGCCGCATTGCCACCGGCCTTGCGCAGCAGTTCGAGGAAGTGATCCTTGTTCGGTGCCACGGCATCAGGCTCGATCTCCCGCTGCTCCGCCACGTCGGCCACATAGGATTGCCACAGCTGATCCAGCCAGCGCTGGTTCGCCTCCTTGCTCTCGGGGGACATCTCGTCCCGGGTGTAGGGCTCGACGAAGGACTTGTAGGTGCCGACCTTGAAGACGTGCGGGGTGATGTTGAGCTTCTCCAGTGCCGACTTGAAGTAGGTCTGGTAGACACCCAGCCCCTCGATCAGCACGGCACCACTCTGGTTGAGCAGCACGTGGTCGGCGTGGGCGGCGAGCAGATAGGCCCCCTGGCTGTAGTAGTCCGCCATGGCGATGACCGGCTTGCCGCTCTCCTTGAAGGCGTCGATGGCGGCCGTCACCTCCTGCAGTTTGGAGAGGCTGGCCCCTTGCAGACCCTGGGGCTTGATCACCAGCGCCTTGATGCGATCGTCATTCCCCGCGCTCTTGATGGCCCACAGCAGATCGGAGAGGACGATTTCGCTTGGCTGCTCGTCCCCCTTGTCCATCTGCCTGAGCAGTTGCACCGTGGGATCGGTCTGGGTGCGCTGTTCTACCAGCACACCGGAGAGATTGAGGGTGAGCGCCCCCTCGATGGGGGTGCTGGGGGTCTCGCTCTGGCTGACGCTGAAGACAATGACCAGCACGACGAGAAGAAACAGCAGGTTGACCAGCATCAAGCGGGTAAAGTTGAGCAGGCGCCAGAGGCTGCGAAAGAGCCATCCCAGACCTTTGAAAATAGACATAGCTGCGTTGTCGCCCTGTTAATGGGTTGAGAGCCGCCATTATTAACCAGTTGCGCAGCCAATTGCCATTTCCCCTTGAGTCGACTGCCTCCCCGCCACTTCGGAACACGGCTGTTCGCTGAAGAAATGTCCAAACATTTGTTTGAAAAAGGGTTTTCGATTCTTTACTCTAGCTCCAGCTTGATAACAAAAAATTAACTGAAAGGCCCGATGAGCCGGCCCCATCTCCACCCACCCCCTTCTTTTTACTGCCCGTCACCCGAGGCAGCCAGGAAGGCTGGAGCATGACCCCGTGCACATCGACCTCGACAAGGAGTGCATCATGAGCCGTTATCCCACGCTGCTGACCCCCCTCGATCTGGGTTTTACCCAGTTGCGCAACCGCGTACTGATGGGGTCCATGCACACCGGCCTCGAGGAGGAAAAAGGGGGCTTTGACAAGCTGGCCGCCTTCTATGGTGAGCGGGCCCGTGGCGGGGTCGGTCTCATCGTGACCGGCGGTATCGCCCCCAATTTGCGGGGGCGGCTGGTGCCCCACGGATCCCAGCTGAGCTTTTCCTGGCAGGTAGCCAAACACCGCAAGGTGACCGAGGCGGTGCACCAGGAAGGGGGCAAGATAGCGCTGCAGATCCTTCATGCGGGCCGCTATGCCTACCATCCGTTCAGCCTGGCGCCGAGCGCCCTCAAGGCTCCCATCTCCCCGTTCAAGCCGCGGGCCATGAGCGAGCGGCAGATCCGCGGCACCATTCGCGACTTCGCCGCCACTGCGGCGCTGGCCAAGGCGGCCGGTTATGACGGGGTCGAGGTGATGGGGTCGGAAGGCTATCTCATCAACCAGTTCATCTGCGAACGTACCAACAAGCGCACCGATGGCTGGGGCGGCAGCAGCGAAAACCGCATGCGCTTCCCGGTGGAGATTGTCCGCGCCATCCGTGAGCGGGTGGGCACGGATTTCATCATCATCTTCCGCCTCTCCATGCTGGATCTGGTGGAGCAGGGCTCCTCCCTTGAGGAAGTGATCGCACTTGGCCGGGCACTGGAGCAGGTGGGGGTCACCCTCATCAACACCGGTATAGGCTGGCACGAGGCGCGCATTCCCACCATCGCCACCAGCGTGCCGCGCGGTGCCTTTAGCTGGGTGACCGCCGAGCTGAAAAAGCACCTCAAGGTGCCCCTCATCACCACCAACCGCATCAACACCCCCGAGGTGGCGGAGCGCATCCTGGCGGGCGGCGAAGCGGACATGGTCTCCATGGCGCGCCCCTTCCTGGCAGACCCCGAATTCGTCATCAAGGCGGCTGAAGACAGGGCGGACGAGATCAACACCTGCATCGCCTGCAACCAGGCCTGCCTCGACCACGTGTTCAAGCAAAAGCGTGCCTCCTGCCTGGTCAACCCCCGCGCCTGTTTCGAGACCGAGTTGACGTTTGGCCGGGTGCCCCAGCCCAAGAAGCTGGCGGTGGTGGGGGCGGGTCCTGCGGGGCTGGCGTTTGCCTGCTACGCAGCCGAGCGGGGCCATCAGGTAAGCCTGTTCGATCAGGCGAGCGAAATCGGCGGCCAGTTCAACTTTGCCAAGCAGATCCCGGGCAAGGAGGAGTTTCACGAGACCCTGCGCTACTTTGCCAAACGGCTTGAGAAGTGCGGCGTCGAGCTCTATCTGGGCCAGCGACAGAGTGCCGAGAGCCTGCTGGGCGGCGGTTTTGACGAGGTGATCCTCGCCACCGGCATCCGCCCGCGCACCCCCAATATCCCGGGTATCGAGCACCCCAAGGTGTTGAGCTATCTGGATGTGCTGCGGGATCGCAAGCCGGTGGGCGAGAAGGTGGCGGTCATCGGCGCCGGCGGCATCGGCTTTGACGTGGCCGAATACCTGGTGGAGAAGAGAGGAGCGCCGGATGCTGAAAGCCATCGCGATCACTGGCTCAAGGAGTGGGGTATCGACAAGCAACTGGGTGAGCGCGGCGGCCTGACTACCCCCGAGATCGATGCCCCCGAGCGCCAGATCTGGTTGCTCCAGCGCAAGGAGAGCAAGGTGGGCGACGGCCTTGGCAAGACCACTGGCTGGATCCATCGCACCGTGCTCAAGAATCGCAAGGTGCAGATGCTCTCCGGCGTCCAGTACCTGCGTATCGACGATGCCGGGCTTCACATCCAGGTGGGCGACCAGCAGCAGTGCCTGCCGGTGGATCAGGTGATCATCTGTGCCGGACAGGAGCCCCTCAAGGAGCTGCAGGCCGGTCTGCAGGCTGCTGGCAAGCCGGTGCACATCATCGGCGGTGCCGACGTGGCCGCCGAGCTGGATGCCAAACGCGCCATCCGGCAAGGGGCGGAGCTGGCTGCCGTCATCTAGCCGCCCGACCCTTTCGTATCCTGACAAACCCCTGAACCTCAGGGGTTTTCTTCATCCGGTGCTGTGCTAAGGTAGCGCCATCATCGCCTTTGACAAGGAACTGCCCCATGGATGCCCTCCATCTGTTACTCAATCGCCACTCCTGTGGTCGTCTGGCCGAGCCTGCCCCGAGTGGCGAAGTGCTCGACAATATCCTCAAGGCCGGGCTGCGGGCGCCGGATCACGGCACTCTGACCCCCTGGCAGTTCATCCTGTTTGAAGGGGAGGGGCGTGAGCGTCTGGGGACATTACTGGCTGATGCCGCCCTTGCCCGTGGCGAGGATGCGGACAGTGTCGAGAAGTGCCGCGCCGCGCCACTGCGTGCTCCCCTGGTGATCGCGGTGGCGACCCGTTATCAGGCGCACCCCAAGGTACCGAAACTGGAGCAGGAGCTCTCTGCCGGTTGCGCCCTGATGGCGATGCAGATGGCGGCCCAGGCCCAGGGCTTCAACGGCATCTGGCGCTCCGGCTGGTTCATCTTCGACGAGCAGATCCATGGTGCACTGGGGCTGGCACCGGAGGATCAACTGGTGGGCTTCCTCTACCTTGGCACCCCCATGCTGGAGGCCCGCAAGCTGCGCGAGTTGCCCATCCAGGACTTCGTGCGCAGCTTCTGAAGCACAGAATGCCAAAAGCCCTGATTATTCAGGGCTTTTTTGTTTTCTGACAAAGCCGTCAGGCTGTACTGATAAATGTGCACTTGCCAAGAGGGGAGAAGGGGGTTGGCCAGACATTTTTTGAATTGTGAGAGATTCTTCTCACTCCTGGTTTATTACGCTATGTAAAACGTTTGCGCCGCGTTATTATCCCACTGCCAGTTTAGAAGGTGACCCCTTCTAATTTTCTGCGATGAGAATCGCAATTCCGTAGCACCTTTTTAGAGCCCAACGTCTTGATGACATTGGGCTTCATTTTTTGTAGGGCTGGCACGTCAGCGTTCTTTCTCCTCTTCCTCTTATCTACCTCACCCTGCCTTTTTGTGGCGATCTTTTGCACAGCCATGCGTGTGGCCTCGATTGGAATCAGGATCAGGGTCAAATATCCTGCATTTGCAGGTGAAATCCGGCCCGGGATCCGCCAGCATCGGCAGAGACAAGAGAGCCAGAGGCTTCCCTTCGACGTCGACTGTCCGCACCTTTGCCATCCGGAGGCTATATGTGGTTCAACCGCAAGCTTGAAAAAGAGAATCAACAGCTCAGGGAGGCGATGCTTCTCAAAGAGCAGCAGCACCAGAGCGAGCTGGCCGAATTGCGCGCCACCATCGGTGAATACGAGCACATGCAGCGCACCAGCCGGGAGCGTGGCGATCTCTTCAATCAGGTGATCTCCTGCCAGAACCAGGGAGGTGAGATGCTGCAGAGCGTGCGGGAAGCGCTGGCTGGCAGTGCCGAGCACCTGATGGCGGAAAAGGGAGCGCTCTGCGAGCTGGATCAGCTCTTTGCCCAGACCCGGGGCGCCATCACCCGTCTCTCCGATCGCGCCCATGCCATCACGGATGAGGCGGCTCGCAGCCTCGCAGCCGTCCATCAGCTCGATGCCAGTACATCCGCCATCAACCAGTTCGTGACCGCCATCCAGGGCATTTCGGATCAGACCAACCTGCTGGCACTCAATGCGGCCATCGAGGCGGCCAGGGCCGGTGAAGCTGGCCGAGGATTCGCGGTGGTCGCCGATGAGGTGCGTCAGCTGGCGAGCAAGGCTCATGAAGCCAGCAGCCAGATCGAGGTGCTGGTCAGACAGATAGTGGCACAGGCGCAGGAGATCAAGTCCATCATCAATGACAACCAGGCCAGTGCCGCCGAGGTGGCGACCTCCTCCTCCCAGATCGATGTGGTGGTGACCCAGGTGCTGGCACAATCAGGCCGGATGCAGCAGGTGATCCACAGTGCGGCCTCCACCTCCTTCCTCAATACCACCAAGCTGGATCACGCTGTCTGGAAGAACACCATCTATCGGCTCATCGATCAGCAGCATTTTCACGAGCCGGTGAGCGACCACGCTCAGTGCAGGCTGGGCAAATGGTATTTCGAGGGGCAGGGTGCGGAGCTCTTCGCCCACAAGCCGGGCTTTCGTGAACTGGACGGGCCCCACAAACGGGTCCACGAGAGCGGCAAGGCCGCCCTGCACGCGCGCGAGCAGGGGGATATCAAAAGCATGGTCGAGCAGCTCAAGACCATGGAAAACGCCAGCATGCAGGTGGTGCACTGCATCGACCGCTTGCTGGAAAGCGCCTGAGCGAGCCTCTGGCCTTCCGCTCAACCTTTGACTGGCAGCAGCCGTGCCGGGTTGCCTGCCACCCTGGCACCGGCCGGTACATCTCTGGTCACGACCGAGCCCGCACCCACGACGGCTTCCCGCCCTATGGTGACGCCGGGAAGCAGAATGGCGCCGCCGCCTATCCAGACCCTGTCTTCGATGGTGACCGGCAGCGCCGTCTCAACCCCCTGAATGCGCTCATCGGCGTCCAGCGCATGGGCGGCGGTGTAGATCTGCACGTTCGGCCCAATCATCACCTCGGCACCGATGTGAATGGGGGCATTGTCCAGCAGGGTGGCCCCCATGTTGATGTAGCTGCCCTTGCCAAGGTGGATGTGGCGGCCATAGGTGCAGTAGAAGGGTGGGCAGATGAAGGCACCCTGTGCCAGCTCGCCGACGATCTGCAGCAGTGCCAGCTGTTCATCCTCCTCGTCGCTGCGATTGAAGCGGCGGTACAGGCGGGCCGTCTCCCGGCGCAACAGATCCAGCTCTGGCGCCATGCAGTTGTAAGGCTGGCTGGCGATCATCTTCTCGTATTCGGTCATGACTGGGCCTCTATGGGGTGGAGGAAGAGAGGATAAGTCATCGGGAGGCAGAGAAGCGTGAGGCTCTCCCCAGAGTGGGCAGAAGGAGAACGGCGTCCGGAAACGACAAGGGCACCCTGCTGGGGTGCCCTTGTCGTTCAACGACCTAAGTGTTGCCGCTGTGGCTTGTCAGCCGAGTGTGTGGCCAATGGGTTGGCAACTGCCGTGGCTTGTTGTTTATCAGCCGAGCTTGCGGCCGATGGGTTGGCAACTGCCGTGGTTTGTTGCTTATCAGCCGAGTGTGCGGCCGATGGGTTGGCAACTGCCGTGGCTTGTTGTTTATCAGCCGAGTGTGCGGCTGATGGGTTGGCAGCCACCGTGGCTTGTTGTTTATCAGCCGAGTGTGCGGCCGATGGGTTGGCAGCCACCGTGGCTTGTTGCTTATCAGCCGAGTTTGCGGCCGGAGAGGCGGCACCACTCTTCTTTCACCGCAGTCGGGTCCATCTCGAACCACTGGCCGTAGATGGTTTCCAGCTCCGGGGCCTGACTTTCCAGCACGCCGGAGAGAGCCATCAGGCTGCCCGCTTTGCCGTGGCCGGCGATAAGCGGCGCCAGCTCCCGCAGCGGGCCGGCCAGGATGTTGGCGACCACCACGTCCGCTTCGACATCTTGCGGCTGGTCGGCTGGTAGATAGAGCTCAATCTGGTCGGCGACGCCGTTGCGCGCGGCGTTGTCGCGGCTGGCCTGAATCGCCTGCGGGTCGATGTCGATACCGATAACGCGGGCGGCACCCAGTTTCAGGGCGGCGATGCCGAGGATGCCGGAGCCGCAGCCAAAGTCGACCACGGTTTTACCGGCCAGGTCCAGCCCGTCCAGCCACTGCAGGCAGAGTGCCGTGGTGGGGTGGGTACCGGTACCGAAGGCCAGACCCGGATCCAACATGACGTTGACCGCATCGGGGTTCGGCACGTCGCGCCAGCTCGGGCAGATCCAGAGCCGCTCGCCGAACTGCATGGGGTGGAAGTGATCCATCCATTCGCGCACCCAGTCCTTGTCTTCCAGTTGCTCGACCTTGTAGCCCACGTCTTCACCGAAGATCTGCTGGAAGAAGGCGATGGTGGGAGCCGGATCGGTTTCGGCGTCGAACAGTCCCATTACTTCGGTCTCGCCCCAGAGCGGGGTTTCACCGGGCATGGGCTCATAGACGGGCACATCCTTGGCATCCATAAAGGTCACCGCCTGGGCCCCACGCCCCAGCAGCATGTTGCTCACCTTGTCTGCGGTCTTGGCAGTGGCGTTGATTCGAATTTGTATCCAGGGCATGGCGTCGGCTCTTCATAAATGTGAAACCGCGGGATTCTATCATCATGGGCCCGTGCTGTCGTGGTTTGACCATGACCTCATGGAGAAGGGAGGCCACCCTGCCAAGTTGGCACGGTTAATGTATTCCTTCATGGGTGACGGGAAGCAACTTGTTCCCGCTGAATGCTTTGCTCTATGAAGTTCCGTCATCTTTTTTCAGCCACCTTCGGGTGGCTTTTTTTATGCCTGTGCGCTGAAAAACGGTTAATTGGGAGGGAAAAGCAGAGATTGGCACGCTATCTGCAAAGTTACAGATGTCCTGCATAAGGATATGTGTGTGATTGTTACCCCAACGTTCAGGTTTTTAGGGCCATCCCGACGGGATGGCCTCTTTTTTATGGTTTTTTCGGGGGAGATGCCCCGTCAGGGACAAAGGTCACCTGCGGGGCTGTGCACTCTTGGGGCTTGTCACTGGTGATTTCACCCCATGATGGTTCATTTATTTACCTACAAGGGAATAGGCTGGACGGTAAGGCCCGCTTGGGCTGCGCCTCAGCGATGGAAACCGCTCATGTCGATCACCAGCTTGCCCACCATGCGACCCGCTTCCAGCTCGGCATGAGCCCGGGCCAGGGTGAGGGGCGTCAGTTCGGGTACCACCTTGCTGAGGGTGGTCTTGAGCACCCCTTCATCGATCAGGGCCGCGACCCGGCCGAGCAGGTTGTGCTGCTCGATCATGTCCGGGGTCTGGAACAGGGAGCGGGTAAACATGAACTCCTGGCTGAAGGTGACGCTCTTGGGTTTGAGCAGACCCAGATCCCAGGGGTCACTGGACTCGGCGATGGTGCAGATGTGACCAAACGGACGGATGAGGCTGGCCATGGTGTTCCAGTGCTGCTCGGTGGCGTTGGTGCAGAAGATGGCATCCACCTCGCTGATGCCGAGAGCCTTGAGCTCCGCCTGCAGATGGTGATGGCTCACCACCTGGTGGGCCCCCATGTCCAGGCACCACTCCCGTGTTTCGGGGCGCGATGCGGTGGCGATCACCTCCATGCCGGTAAGCTGGCGGGCCAGCTGGATGGCGATGGAACCGACCCCGCCGGCGCCCCCGATGATCAGCAGTCGCCCGGTGCTTTCGCGGGTGAGGCTCATGCGCTCGAACAGGGTTTCCCAGGCGGTGATGGCGGTGAGCGGCAGGGCGGCGGCTTCCAGATCGGTCAGGGTGACTGGGGCGATGGCGGCAATGCGTTCGTCCACCAGTTGCAGGGCGCTGTTGCTGCCCGGGCGGCTGATGTCGCCGGCATACCAGACCCTGTCACCGGCCTTGAACAGGGTAACGTCGCTACCGACGGCGATCACCTCGCCCACGGCGTCCCAGCCCAGCACGCGGGGGCTGCTTTCGACCTTGTCCTTGGGTGCGCGTACCTTGGTGTCGACCGGATTGATGGACAGGGCGGGAGCACACTTTGTTGATATTTTAACCAAAGAATAACTGAGCCCGATAGTCGTCATTCCAGCCGGCTCT
>NZ_JAPDBQ010000046.1:0-27153 GCF_027705325.1 Aeromonas sp. QDB18 | reverse complement strand
GGATTTAGGGACTCAGAATACTTTTTTCTGAAAATCAAGGCGGCCTTCCCCGGAAAGCCGCGATGAACCATAAAAAAGGCCCCGAAGGGCCAACAAGACAGCCGGTAAAGGCTCAGGCCGAGGCCTAAACCCAGATCATCAGCACGCAGGCCGCCGTGGCGAGCCCCATGCCCAGATTGAAACGACGCCAGCCGGTGGCGGTGCGGATGAGGCGGCGCACCTGGGCACCGAACAGCACCCAGAAGGCACCGGTATAGAGGCCGGTCACGAAGAAAATGCCGAGCACCCAGCCCGCGGACGGCCAGTAAGCCTCCCCCGCCAGGGTGAAGCCGCTGATGGCGGAGAGCGCCATCATCCAGGCCTTGGGGTTGAGCAGTTGCAGCATGGCCCCCTGATGGGCCGGGATGAGCGGCCGGTTCCCCTCCGCCGGGCCACTGGCGTTGGCCACCTTCCAGGCCAGCCAGAGCAGGTAGGCCGACCCCACCAGCTTGAGGCCGTCGTGCAGCAGGGGCAGACGCTCGAACACCACCCCGAGCCCCAGGGCCGTGGCCAGGATCATCAGGTTGATGCCCCCCACCACCCCCACCAGCAGAGGCACGGAGCGGCGAAACCCCTGGGCGGCCCCGGCACTGGTGAGCAGCATGTTGTTGGGGCCCGGCGTGCCACAGGTGATAAGGGCAAAGCCCGCCAGGGGGAGCAACCAGTTCAGATCCATCTCAACCTCGTTCAGATACGGCAAGCCTCCTAATATGCAGAGCCGACGCCCTGACGACAAGGTCAGCAATGCATTTTCTTTGCATGAATAATCAAGGTGCTGTTAATACCAGAGCATCACCACGCACAGGGCGGTCAAGGCACCCAGGCTGCCGTTGAGACGACGCCACCCCTTGTCCGAGTTGATCCAGCGGCTGAGCTGATGGCCAAACATCACCCAGGCGAAGCAGACCGGGAACCCCGCCATGGGGAAGACACTCATGATGCCCCACATGCTCGGCCAGTAGTCGCTCCCCGGCAGGCTGAACAGACTGATGGCCGAGATCCCCATCATCCACGCCTTGGGATTGAGGAACTGGAAGCCCAGCCCTTCAAGCAGGGTCAAGGGGCGGGCACGGCTGGCGGGATCTCCGGGGGCGCCTGCCACCGCGATGCGCCACGCCAGCCACAGCAGGTAAAGGCTGCCCAGCACCTGCAGGCTCAGCTTGAGCAGGGGCCAGCGCTCGAACAGCGGATAGAAGCCGAGCGCCAGCACCAGTTGCAGCACAGGCTGGCCCACCGCCACCCCGATGAGATGGGGCAGGGTGCGACGCACGCCGAAGTTGGCGCCGGACGCCGTCAACATCAGGTTGTTCGGCCCTGGCGTGCCGCAGGTGAGCAGGGCGAAGCCAAACAGGGTGGCATACCATTCGATGGTCATGGGGAGACTCCTTTCTCGCCACATTGTACCGATACAATGTGTGCTTGTTAGTTGTGTAAAGACTGATAATCACGCTATATTGCGGACAATCTTGGATCAATGGATTTATTGTCACCATGACAATCTGGACGCCCGACCTCACCCCTTTCGAGGGGCCCCTCTACCTCAAACTGGTCAAGGCCATCGAGCAGGCCATCTCCACCGGCATCCTCTCACCCGAGACCCGGCTGCCGACCCACAGGGCCCTGGCAGACAAGCTGGGGGTCACCGTGGGCACCGTCACCCGCGCCTACACCGAGGCGGAGCGACGGGGCCTGCTGGCGGCCCGGGTCGGGCACGGCACCTGGGTCAGGGGAGCGGCGGATCCCGCCAACGAATGGGTGATCCGCAATGAAGACAGCCAGCGCATCGAGCTGTGGCAGAACCTCCCGGTCCAGCTGGACAGGGGCGCCATCATCAGGCCCCTGCTCACCGAGCTGGCGCAGGGGGATCTCAACGGCCTGCTTGGCTATGACAAGGAGGCGGGACGCCCCGCACAGCGCCAGCTGTTTGTCGACTGGCTCGCCGAGCAGGGCATCACGGCGAGCGAAGATCGCCTGCTGTTCAGCCATGGTGCCCAGCACGGCATCATGCTGGCCCTGCTGGCCACCGGCTGCGTGGGAGAGACCCTGTTTTGCGAGGGACTGAGCTACCCCGGCATGCTGGGCAATGCACGCCAGCTCAAGAATCAGGTGGTGGGACTGGCGATGGATGAGGAGGGACTGCTGCCAGAGGCGCTGGATGCCGCGTGCCGTACCCGCCGGGCCAAGCTGCTCTACCTCACCCCCACCCTGCAAAACCCCACCACGGCCACCATGAGCCTGGCGCGACGCGACGCCATCGTCGCCATCGCCCGTCGCCACGATCTGCTGATCGTCGAGGATGACGTCAACGGCCTGCTGCCCGAAAGTGCGCTCCCTCCCCTGGTCAACCTGGCACCGGAGCGGGTCATCTACCTCGGCAGTCTCGCCAAGATAGCCTGCGGCGGCCTGCGGGTCGGCTTCGTGTTGTCCCCTCCCGCCCTTCGTAACGGCTTCGCCCAGGCGATGCGGCTGTCGAGCTGGATGGTGAGTCCGCTGCTCATCGAGCTGGCCTGCAAGCTGGTGAGCCAGCGCCAGATCATGCCGCTCATCGAACACCAGCGAAAAATCCTGGCGCGCCGGGGTGAGCTCCTGCGCCACCTGTTGCCGGGAGCACGCTGGCAGCCGGGGTCTATGCACGCCTGGCTGCCGCTGCCCGAGCCCTGGCGCAGCCAGGAGTTTGCGGAGGCCGCCAACGCCCTTGACGTGGGGGTCGCCAGCGGAGAACACTTCGCCGCCGGCCAGTTTGCCGCCCCGCAGGGAGTACGCCTCAGCCTGAGTCAGCCCGCCACCGACGCCCGCGTCGCCGAAGGGCTGGAGCGCCTCGCCGGGCTGCTGAGGGGCACGCCGCCCACCAATCCCCTGCTATAGTCATTGACCCTGGCACCCGAGGAACCTTCATGTCTGCCGTCCGTCCCGCCCTGCTGATCGCGACCCTGCTGCTGGGAGGCTGCGCCTCCCCGGCCCATCAACAGCTTGGCGCCGCCCTGAGCGGGCTGGAGGGGGAGCTGACGCGGCTGGAGGAGGAGTTAGCAGCCATGAACGGCCTTCACTATCAAAAAGCCATCGACGCCCCGGTGGCGCTGCGCCGCTATCTCAAGGCCCCCGCACCGACGTGGTGCCCGTGCAGAGCTGGCTGCAAGATGGCCCTCTGCTGCGCTACGACTACCGGCTGCCCGCCGGGATGACACAGCTGCCCACCGACAACCCCTGCCTGCGCTACGAGTTCGAGCTGCGCCGCCTCGGGCGCTTGGGCCAGCTCGAGCTCGCCTGGCAGGGAGAGTCGGGAGCCGGGGAGCTGCGTGTCCCCCAGCGGGACTGCCCCTTCTCGGCCAGGGGGCCCGGCCTTCAGTGATGCTTTCTTTGCCCTGCCCAAGGCTGGCACTGAGCCATTCCTGACCCAGGTGGGGTATTGACCCCCTCTGGCTCTCGCGGGAGAGTGGAGGCTAACTTTGAATCCAACCTCTCCACCCCCGACCGGCGAAGGAGCGTCAAAGATGCAGATCCTCCTCATCGAAGACGATGCCATGATGGGCTCGACCCTCACCCAGGGACTGAGTGATCTGGGGCTGCCCCCCACCGAGCTGTTCCACTGCAAAGAGATTGCAAGCCTGCCCGCCCTGCTGTGCCAGCACGCCTTTGATGCCATTCTTTGCCGCCAGTATCACCACCAGGCCCACGAGGGAGTCAGGCTGCTGCATGAAGCACACCACCTGGGCCTGCTCGCGCCCGGCTGCGTGCTCCTGCTGCTGGAGCAGGACGAGGACACCGGCCAGTTCCCCCCTCCGACCTCTATTTCGCCCTGCGTCTGGCCGTGCCCTTCACCACGGAGCAGTTGGCGCACAGCCTGCAAGCGCTGCTGGCACTGACCACGGTGACCCGCCCCCTGGCCACCCCCATGGCGCTCAGGGAGTGGCGCAGCGCCTGCGCCCAATGCGAGGATCTGCTTTACCGGCACGCCAGCCACAAGGGGCTGGAAGCACAGATGGACAGGGTAAAGGGCTACATGCTGCTGCAAGCCGGGGAACGGGTGCAGGCCGCCCAGCACTACGCCATCTGCACCACGGAGCACGATGCCTGGTGGCCACGCCAGGGACTGAACCAGGCTCTGCTCGGGCTGAACCGGGTGGAGAGCGCCCACAAGGATCTGGCCCGCAACCGGGAGCGACTGCCCCCCGTCATCCATCAGGCGCTGGTTCTCGCCTGCCAACTGCACGAGGCGCAGTGGGATCCGGCCTGGGAAACCTTGTCAGGCTTGCTGCAACGCTGCCCCTGGCAGCCGCAGTGGCGCCAGCTAGCCATCTTGCTGGCCTTGCTGCGAAGGGATGAAGGTCAGGTGCTGGCGCAGGCCACCGATTTCATCCTGCGCTACTTCCCCAAACAGACGTTTCGCCACTCTGTCGAACGCTGCCTGCTGGATGCGACCCTGGCGGTGCTCTGGCATCCACCGGGAGAGGCCAGAGTTCATGGGCTGCAGCAAGCGCTGGAGGAGCTCGGTCAGCAGGCCGTGACCCTGCGTGCCCACGAGGAGGGGCTGCTGCGCGCCCTGATGCTGGGTATGGATTATCGATTCGATGACGCCTTGATGCTGCTGGCCAAGCACCCGCCGGAGGCGGCGCGGGACAATCACCTCAACCAGTTGCTCGGGGTGGCCGTCAGCCAGTTCTGCGGGCTTCCCCACCATGCCCAGCGTTATCTGGCCCAGCTCGGCCAGTATCAGGGGCCGGTGGCACAGACCCCGCTGCTGCAGGGGCTCATTTTGCAGGTGGTCGACGATCTGGCGCGGCAACTGGCGCAGCGGGAGCAGCAGCTGACCCAGCTGCGCGAGGAGCGGCAACGGGCCATGACCACGGGTCAGCTCCAGCTCGCCGTGCAGAGCGCTCTGACCCTGCAGGAGCGATTCCCGGCCCAGGCGGGGGATGCCTGGCAACTGCTGGTATTGCTGACCCAGTGCTGGCCCGCCGGCATGGCGGCCCCGGCGGTGGCCCGCCTGGTGGACAGGCTGGAGCAGCGTCTCAACCACAGTGCCGCCTTCCTGGAACACCATGGGAACGCCTATCGGGAGACCCTGCAACAGGTGAGATCCCACCTGGCCCCCAAACTGCCGCCCCTCGGTCCCCATCAGGGCCTATAGCCATCCAGGGCGGTGCATGCCGCCCTGGCAGGTGCGTTACAACAAGCCCCGCACCAGGATCCCCGCGATCAGCAGGGGGGCGACCAGCCGCCAGCACCAGAGCAGCGCACCACGCATCAGCGGCGAGAGATCCGCAGGCACAATACTGTCCCCCAGCTTCCAGCCAAGCAGCAGGGTCAGCACCAGACCGAACAGGGGCATCATCAGGTTGGAGGTGAGGTAATCCAGCAGATCGAACAGGGTCTTGCCAAACAGGGTGTAGTCCGCCCAGGGCCCGAATGACAGACTGACCGGAATGCCGCAGGCCATGATGAGCAGGGTCAGGACCCGGCAGGCATTGCGGCGCGACCAGCCCCACTCCTCGGTGGTGAAGCGCACCAGGTGCTCCAGCATGGAGATGGAGGAGGAGAGCGCCGCCACCAGCAGCAGCAGGAAGAAGATCACCGCCAGCCCCTGACCGAACGGCAGGTGGTTGAACACCGCCGGCATGGTCATGAAGGTGAGGCCGGGGCCGGCGGCAGGATCGATGCCGGTGGAGGCCAGCACCGGGAAGATCATCAGCCCCGCCAGCACCGAGATGCAGCTCGCCAGGGTGACCACCCAGACCCCGGAGCGCAGCGCCCCGTCACTGCTCGGCAGGTAAGCGCCATAGGTGGTGTGTACCCCGAGACCAATGGAGAGGGAGAAGAACGCCAGCCCCAGGGCGTCGAGCACCCCCTGCCCCGTCAGGTGGGAAAAGTCGGGCATCAGGAACTGGCGTACCCCGGCCATGGCCCCCGGCATGGAGAGCCCGGTCACCACCAGGAGCAGCATCATCACGAACAGGGCCGGCATCATCCAGCGCAGCGCCCGCTCCACCCCCTGTTGCAGCCCTCCCTGCACGAACCACCAGGTGAGCCCGGCGAAGACGAGATGGGTGAGGGCCGGCCAGAGGGGATCGCTCACATAACCGGTAAAAAGTGCGGTGAGGGTGCTCGCCTCACTCAGGTTGAGCTCGCCGCCCACGGCCAGGGCCGCATAGCCCACGGTCCAGCCCCCCACCACGCTGTAGAAGCTGTAGATGAAGAAGCCACACAGGATCCCCATGTAACCCATCCAGCGCCAGTTCGGCCCCACCAGCTTGTGGAAGGCGCCGAGCACGCCGCGCTGGCTGCGGCTGCCGAGCAGGGTCTCCCCCACCAGCACCGCGACCCCCAGGGTGAAGCTGAAGAGCAGGAACACCAGCAGGAAGGCACCTCCCCCGTTGGTGGCTGTCACATAGGGAAACTTCCAGATGGCGCCAAGGCCGATCGCCGAGCCGGCGGCCGCCAGCACATGACCAATACGGGAAGACCACTGAACCTGGCTCATACAACCTCCGGGCAAGACAACATCAGTTCGATACTCCATGGCTAGACGCGGTGTGCGCCGCAACAAAAAAGGCCGCCTGAGGGCGACCTTTGCAATGAACAGTCAGACAAACGACACCTGCAAGGTCACCTCTCCAGGAAGGGGCTAAATCGGCCACAGAGAGCGATAAGGGGTGACATGGGAGGGCGACGCCTGCACGGTAAAAAGGAGCCACAGCCTAAACCATGGCAAGAGAAGTTGACAGGAAATAGTCTAAAACAGAACCAAAAACAGATTTAACCAAAATAAAATATCGAAATTTCAGATTGTTACTCTGTTTGTTTTTAATTAACAGATTTTTATAAAGAGTCAATCCTGCCACCCCACTCCCCGGCCAGCCCGGCCGGGGAGTGGCAGAGATGACCAAGCCTCCCTACACCAGGCCGCGCACCAGAATGCCGCCAATGAGCAGGGGAGCCAGCCAGCGCCAGCAGCCCATCAGCAGGGCCCGCCAGTGGGGAGGCAGCCCTTCGGGCAGCGCCTGGCGGCCGAGCCGCCAGCCCAGCAGCAGCGTCAGGGCCAGCCCGAACAGGGGCATCATCAGGTTGGAGGTGATGAAGTCCAGCAACTCGAAGATGTTCTTGCCAAACAGGGTCAGGGTGGCCCAGGGACCGAACGACAGGCTCACCGGGATGCCACCCGCCATCACCAGGGCAATGACCAGGTTGCACGCCGCGCGGCGGGACCAGCCCAGGCTCTCGCACAGGAAACACTGCAAATGCTCCAGCAGGGAGATGGAGGAGGAGAGCGCCGCCACCACCAGCAGAGAGAAGAACACCACCGCCAGCCCCTGGCCGAAGGGCAGTTGCTGGAACACCGCTGGCATGGTCATGAAGGTGAGGCCCGGGCCCGAGGCCGGGTCAATACCGGTCGCCGCCAGTACCGGGAAGATCATCAGGCCCGCTAGCACGGCGATGACGCTCGCCAGCAGCACCACCCAGAGGCTGGAGCGACCGACCCCTTCGCTGGAAGGCAGGTAGGCGCCATAGGTGGTGTGGATGCCAAGGCCGATGGAGAGGGAGAAAAAGGCCAGCCCCATGGCGTCCAGCACACCCGACATGCCGAGCTTGCTGAAATCGGGCATCAGGAAGTGGCGCACCCCGGCCATGGCGCCCGGCAGGGTGAGGCCGAAGGCCACCAGCAGCAGGATCATGATGAAGAGGGCCGGCATCATCCAGCGCAGGGTGCGCTCCACCCCTTGTTGCACACCGCCCCGCACGAACCACCAGGTCAAGCCGGCAAACAGCAGGTGGGTCAGCACCGGCCAGAGCGGATCACCGACGTAGTCGTTGAAACGGGCGGTCAGTGCCGCGCCGTCCCCCTGTTGCAGCTCCCCCGCCAGGGCCATGCCCGTGTACCCCAGGGTCCAGCCGCCCACCACGCTGTAGAAACAGAAGATGAGCAGGCTGCACAGCAAGCCCATGGCACCGACCCAGCGCCAGCGCCTGCCCATCAGTTCGCCAAAGGCGCCCACCACCCCGCGCCGGGTCAGGCTGCCGATCAGGGTCTCCCCCATCAGCACCGCCACCCCCAGGGTGAAGCTGAACAGCAGAAAGACCAGCAGGAAGGCGCCGCCACCGTTGGCGGCGGTGACATAGGGGAACTTCCAGATGGCGCCGAGACCGACCGCGGAACCTGCGGCGGCCAGGATGTAACCGAGCCGGGATGACCATTGGGACTGCTTCATAAGAACTCCACGGGAAGGGCCTGCCAGCGAGGCCCGAAATGGCGCTCAGAGTACGCCCGCGGGCGCGCAATCACTCGGCGTATATCCGATATAAAACTCAGTTTTTAGCATCATTAATCAATAAAATTCGGATAACCAACCAATCGTGCCACAAAATAAAAACCGGAGCGGGAATGCTCCGGTTTGTTGTCTGCCCGGGTCTGGCGGGATTAGATGACCCCCAGCTCCCGCAACCGCTCCATCAGATAGCTGTGGGCGGTGTGACGCTCCGAGAGCACCACGTCCGGACGGGGGTGCAGGAAGAGCGGCAAGGAGATACGGGACTTGGCGGCACTGCCCCCGGTCGGGTTGATGACCCTGTGGGTGGTGGAGGGGTAGTAGCCGCGGGAGGCCTCCTGCAGCATGTCACCGATGTTGATGATGAGGGTGCCGAAATCGCAGGGCACGTCCATCCACTCCCCGTCTGAACCTTTCACCTGCAGGCCCGGCTCGTTGGCGGCGGGCAGAATGGTCAGCAGGTTGATGTCTTCATGGGCGGCGGCGCGGATGGCACCCGGCTCCTCCGTGCCGTCGAAGGGCGGGTAGTGCAGCACCCGCAGCAGGGTCTTGTGACTCTCTTCGATCATGGAGGAGAGCGGGCAGCTGTAGTGGGCAGCGATGTCGCCCGGGGTGTGTTGCTCCACCCAGCCCAGCAGCTCGGCGGCCAGATCGTTGGCGAGGCGGTAGTACTCCATCGCCTGCTCTTTCAGCTCTGCCGGCATCTGGCCCCAGGGATAGATGTGGAAGTACTCCTTGATGTCCTTCTGGCTGTGGCCCTTGGCCACCTCGGACACCGAGGGCGGGAAATAGCCGTCCTGGGTCTCGCGATTGAACAGGAAATCCTGCTTCTGTTCGCTCATGAAGAAGCGATACCAGTTGTCATAGATGGACTGCACCAGCTCCTTCGGGATGGGGTGGTGAGTCAGCACCCCGAAGCCGGTGGTGCGCAGGGATTCGGTGAAGCGCTCGGCCGCATCGGGGGAGCGATAATCGACGGTCAGGACTTTCATTGTTTTTATGTTACATGCCAGTTAAAAGTAGGCGCAGTTTACCCTGCCTCCCCCGGCAAGAAAAGGCTGCCGGAAGCCTGTCTACAACGGCTTGAAAATACTGATAAAAACATCATGATACGGCCCCCTCGCCCGGTGCTTGTCCCGGACGGGCCTCCTCTTCTAGAATGCCCCACCCCCTTTGCTGTCGGAGCCCCCTCATGTCCCCCAAGATCCTGTTGTTGACCCTTCCCTTCCTGCTCGCCGGGTGCAGTTCCCTCTCGGAGGAGGAGTGCCGTGCCATGAGCTGGTACAACCAGGGCTATCAGGACGGGGAGCAGGGCAAGACCCGGAGCGCCACCCGCGACTATCAGAAGACCTGCGGGGAGTACGGCCTCAAGGTGGATGAGGCGGAGTGGCAGCGCGGCTACGCCAAGGGGCTGGAGCTCTATTGCATCCCCGAGCTTGCCTACAGCAAGGGACGGGAGGGGAGCGAATACCTGGGGGTCTGCCCCAACGACACCAGCTTCCTCACCCAGTTCGAGCGCGGCCGCAAGGAGTACCTGCTGGAGCAGCGCCTCGGCGAATTGCAGCAGGAGCTGGAGCGCACCGAGCGGAGCATCCACCAGCTGGATCAGCAGATCCGGGGAGAGAGCGACAGCCGCCAGCGCGACTACTACCGTGCCCAGCGCGAGCGCGCCATCCGTCACTACGAAGGGGTGTACCGGGACTACAACCGGCTGCGCTTCCCGGATCGGGTGATCCAGTTCTCCTTCGGGAGCTGACAAAAAGGGGCCGACATGGCCCCTTTCTGTTTATGCCGCAGACTGCTTTTCCCCTCAGGCGGGCAGGACCCAGCGCTGCAACGCCAGGGCGATGCCATCCTCGTTGTGATCCGCGGTGACCCGGTCTGCATGGGCCTGGATCTGGGGCGCCGCATTGCCCATGGCCACCGCCAGCCCCACCTGCTCGAACATGCTGATGTCGTTGTTGTTGTCGCCAAAGGCCACCAGGTTCTCCATGGCAATCCCCTCGCTCGCCGCCCACTGGGCAAGCCGGTTGCCCTTGCTGCAACCGGGCTGCACCAGCTCCACCGCATAGGGGGCCGCCCAGTCACGGGTGAAGGGCAGTCTCTCCACCACCTCCCCGACGAAACGGTGCAATCGGCCGGGATCCTGGTTGAACAACTCCAGCTTCCAGATGGGGGACTGCAACCAGGACTCGATATCCTCGGCGGGCAGCAGGGAGACCTTGAGGTGATCCGGCTGGGTTGCCGACCAGCGCCGCATCCGGCCCACGTGCTCCTCGCAGCCCAGGTAGCCGATGCCGTCCCCCAGGTGGAACAGCGCCCCCATCTGCTGGGCCTGCACCTCCTCCAGCAGGGTGGTGAGAGGCGCCACGGCCAGGGGATCCCCGGCGAGGATCCTCTCCTGCACCGGATCATAGAGGTAGGCGCCGTTGCTGCAGATGATGGGGGTGTCGAGGGCCAGCTCGTGGTGGAAGGGACGGGCCGTCATGAAGTGGCGACCCGTCACCAGCAGCACCTTGATGTCGTGGGCCCGGGCCTGGGCCAGGGCCGCCCGGGTAGCGGACGAGATCTTGTGATCCCGGTTCAGCAGGGTACCGTCCATGTCCAATGCAATGGCCTGATAACGACTCATATCACCTCCAAGAATGTCGAGACGGGTGCGGCGCCATCCCTCCCGTTTCCAGTGCCATGACGACACATCTCACCGCCGGGAATGCGGACTGGGCATGGCAAGGCCCATGATGGGAGACGCGCTCGCCGGGGGGCGGGAACAGCGGAGCAAAGAGCCATACCGTCCCAGACTCGGCGCCGCGATGCAAGTCCGGCCCGCCATCCCGTCGCCGAACTGTGATCCCCGCGCCCTTCGTCAGCCCGCCTCGGCGCACCCGGCCACGGCGTTTCGCCTGTCCGCCCGTCTGCGCAATCCGTAGAAGCCGAGGGCACAGATCACGCCGCAGAGGCCGGCCAGGTAGAAGGGCCACTCGGTCCCCGCCAGCAGCACCAGGCTGCCCAGCACCACCGCCAGGATCTCGCTGCCCACCGCCAGACCGCGGTAGAGCCCCATCGCCTGCCCCTGCTGGCTGGCATGGCTGCGGTTGGAGACCGCCACCGAGGTGGCCAGCTCCCCCAGGCTCATGCCGATGCCCGCCGGGATGAAGGTGAGCGCGAGCCCCCACCACTGGGTCGGCAGGATGAACATCAGCATGCCCGCCGCCATCACCAGGTGGCCGACGATGCCAAGGGAGCTGCCGCGCCAGTGCCGTGCCAACTGCTCACCGATCCAGGAGCCCAGCATCATGGGCACACTCACCAGCACGGCGGCCTGGGCCAGTTGCACCGGATCCCATGCCAGCCGCTCCACCAGCCAGACATTGAAGTAGGTGAAGTAGAGCTGCACCGCCCCGTAGCTTGCCAGGGTCAAGGCAAAGTAGGGCAGGAGACGAGGTTGCAGCAGCAGTTGGCGGGTCGAGAGGGGAGCCTCATCCCGGGTCGCCGGCACCGGGGGACGATTGGGCAGCAGCCAGAGCACCAGCAGCAGGTTGATCACCGTCATCCCCACCGCCAGCCAGGCCGCCAGGCTGTAATCCCCCGAGACCACGGCCGCATAGCCCCCGATCATGGGGCCCACCACCCAGCCCAGGTTCATGCCGATGTTGATGCGTGCGAAGTTGCGTGCCTTGGTCCTGGCCGTGCTCATGTCCGCCGCCATCGCCTGCACGATGGCGATGTCGCCGTTGAAGAAGCCCTCCACCACCCGGCTCAGCAGCAAGAGCGGCAGGGAACGCCAGGCGATGCCGAGGGCCATCAGCACATACCCCGCCAGCACCCCCACCAGACAGAGGGTCAGCACCGGCTTGCGCCCATGGCGATCGGAGAGGCGGCCAAGCAAGGGGGCCCCCAGCAGTTGAAACAACGGATAGAGCCCCATGATGACGCCAAGCCACACCTTGCGGCTCCAGTCCGACGCCTGTGGCGTCAGCATGCCCTGGGCCGGATCCAGCAGCAGCGGTGCCAGGACGGGGGAAGGCAGGCTGAATCCCGCCACCGCCAGCGTCACCGTCATCACCAATACCCAGAGGGTCGCCTGTCCCTTGATCCCTTCCATCTTCGCCTCATTAAATAAAGTTATCGGTTTATTTATATTGTGAGGGGTCGTCCATTAAGTAAAGCATATTGTTGATTTAAATCTCCCTGCTACCCATAATGACCTCATCCAGGCGGTCACCGCACCGATACCCACCACCGGAGCCTCCATGAACGCCAGTACCGACAAGATCCTCTATCTGCTGAAAACCCGCGGCCCCCAGAGCGCCGCCGAACTCGGCGACCAGTTGCAGATGACGTCCATGGGGGCGCGCCAGCACCTGATGGCCCTGGAGTCCGAGGGCTGGGTGGGGTTTAGTGACGAGGCCCGCGGCCGTGGTCGCCCGGTGCGCCTGTGGCACCTCACCGACCAGGCCTGGCAACGCTTCCCCGACACCCATGGCGATCTGACCCTGCAGCTGATCGACGACATCCGGCAGGTGTTTGGCGACGCGGGCATGGAGCAGCTCATCGCGCGGCAGGAGCAGCAGATGCAGGCACGCTATGAATCCAGGCTGACCCAGCCGGCGCTGGCAGACAGGCTGATGACGCTCAAGGCGCTGCGCACCCAGGAGGGGTATATGGCGGACATGTCGCAGGAGGAGGACGGCAGCTGGCTGTGGTGGGAGAGTCACTGCCCCATCTGCAGTGCAGCCAGGGCCTGTCGGGGCTTTTGCCGCAGCGAGCTGGCGCTGTTTCGCCGGTTGCTGGCGCCGGCCGAGGTGGAGCGGGAGCAGTACCTGCTGGAGGGGGACAGCCGCTGTCTCTATCGCATCCGGCCGCCCCGCCCCTGAGCGGGCGGAACGCAAAAACAACAAAGCAGGCGCCGGGATGCCTGCTTTGTTGCCTTCGGGGAGGGGGTGCTCTCGTTCCAGCCCGTTGTTTCCCGATAAGGTCGAACGGCTGATGGGGCTCTTGACCCGGTAAGGTCCTTCACCACAGGTGCCTGGTCGGGCGCCTGTCTTGCCACCGGAAGATGTAACCATGGTACTCCCCGCGATGCGGTGAGTGGTTGTGAAGTAGCAGGTATTTTCAGTTGTTTTTGCAATAGTTCACCCTTAATCTAGGAAAAGTGGATTAGTAATTGCGAAGAGGTACGGAGAATGCTGAAACTTGATCGTATAGACAGGCATATTCTGGAGCTGATGCAGGAAAATGGCCGCATCAGCAACCTGGAGCTGGCCGAGCTGGTCGGGCTCTCTCCCTCCCCCTGCTCGCGCCGGGTCAAGGCGCTGGAGGATGCCGGTCTCATCGATACCCATGTCACTCTGCTCAATGCCCGCCAACTGGGGCTGACCCTCACCGCCTACATTCACATTTCCATGGACAGGCACACTCCGGAGCGGTTCGAGAACTTCGATCGCGCCGTCAAGGATCTGCCCGAGGTGCTGGAGTGCGACCTCATCACCGGCAACGATGCGGATTACCAGCTCAAGGTGGTGGTGCGGGACATGGAGCACTACCAGCACTTCCTGCTGGACAAGCTGACCCACATCTCCGGCGTGACCGGGGTGCGTTCGAGCTTCGTGCTGCGCCGCATCAAGCACAAGACCGCCCTGCCCCTCAACCACCTGGGCTGACCCCCGCATCCGGGGAGCACCAAAAGCAAGAGGAGGCCAGGGCCTCCTCTTCTTGTCTCAGCTATCAAGGGCATTCGCGGTCAACACCACCCCGCGGGCGCCCTCGCGCCGCCAGGTGGTGGACGCCTCGTCATGCCTCGACCTGGCTGACGTCCTGCACCTGCAGCAACCAGCCGCTCTGCTCCTGCAGGGGTTCGCCACGCAGTCGCAGCCGCTCACCGGTCGACACCCACTGCCCTTTGGGCAGAGATATTTCCAGGCTCTCACTGCCGTTGTCGAACACCCATCGATCGGCGCCCAACGACTCCATCAAGTACCCTTCCATCTCCACTCTGGACTCGGCCTGCCAGGAGGGGGAGGCGGTATCACGGCTCTCGATGAAATCCCCCTGAACACCAAAGCTGGCCAGCCCCCACAGAATGGAGAGCCCGACGATGGATGATTGCATCTCTCTCTCCTGTTGGTTTGCTACCTTGAGGGCCAGTATGGAAAGAGAAAAATGAGTGCACCATGAACAAGGTGCCAAAGTGCTGGCAAGATCGCGAAAAAAACCGGCCCCATGGCCGGTCATGTCATTTTATGTCGTACAGGTCACACTACTTGGCCGCTTCTTCTGCCATCCGTGCAGCCCTTGGTTTATTTGCCCACATGGCCACCCCGCGGTGATCCGCACAGATCCCCTCGTCGGTGACCGCCCGCACCCGCACCCCGTCCTTGCAGATGGCCTGCCAGGCATCGGCATCGTCGATCTGCAACTCGGAACGGGGATAGGAGGTATCGGCGCAAGCGCACAGCAGGATGGCAAACAGAGGAAGCAGGGATTGCATGGGTTTCATCGGGTCACTCCTGACGGGAAAAGGGATCAGCGCCCCAGCTGCGCCGCCACGCGATCGCAAAGCTGCTTGAGCTGGGCCAACTCAGCATCGGCCAGATCCACCTGATTGCGCAAGCTGTCCGCCAGACAGCACTCCCTGACCTCCTGCTGCAACTGGCGTCCCGCCTCGGTCAGACTGATGCACTTTTGCCGCTCATCCTCGTGGGAGACGGTTCGGGTCAGCCACCCCTTGCTCTCCAGCCGCTTGACGATGGGGGTCAGGGTGCCCGCATCCAGTCCGGTCTCCTGCCCTATCTCCTTGAGGCTGACCTCGTCCCGGGCCCAGAGCGAGAGCATCACCAGGTACTGGGTATAGGTGAGATCCAGCTTGTCCAGCAGCGGCCGATAGGCACGCATCACCGCATTGGAGGCGCTGTAGAGGGCAAAACAGACCTGCTTTTTCAATTCGCTCATGGAGGACCTCGCTGACGACAAGGGGGCAGTATACCCCATCAACTTCGGGGCTGAATAGTTTGCACACAAAACAGTTGCCAGCCCCCCGCGTTCAGGACTACCCTGATTTTAGTTTGCACACAAACAAAAATACCAGGCCGCCGCCCGACGCGCGGCCCCACTGCCGGAGAATGCCCATGAATGCCATCAGCCATCAAATCCAACTGCTGCGTCGCCCTACCGGTCTCCCCACTCTGGAGGACTTCGCCCTCCGGGATGTGCCCCTGCCCGCCCTGCAGGAGGGAGAGGTGCAGGTCGCCAACCAGTGGCTGTCGGTGGACCCCTACATGCGCGGCCGCATGAGCGAGGCAAAAAGCTACGTTCCTCCCTTCCCCCTCAACGGTCCCCTCGACGGCGGCGCCATCGGCACGGTACAGGCATCGCGCCATCCCGATTTCAAGGTGGGGGACAAGGTGAGCAGCATGCTGGGCTGGCGGGATGCCTTCGTGGCAAACGCCGCCCAGCTCACCCGCCTGCCCGACACCACCCTGCCGCCCCAGCGCTTCCTCGGCGCCCTCGGCATGCCGGGCATGACCGCCTGGGCGGGCCTGCACAAGGTGGCACACCTGAAGGCCGGTGAAACCCTGCTGGTCTCGGCGGCCTCCGGGGCGGTCGGCACCATGGCGGTCCAGCTCGCCAAGCAGGCGGGGGCCAGGGTCATCGGCTCCACCGGCTCGGCCGACAAGGTCGCCTACCTCAAGACCCTGGGGGCCGATGCGGTGATCAACTACCGGGAGACCCCGGATCTCGACGCCGAGCTGGCCCGCCTCGCCCCCGAAGGCATCCACGTCTACTTCGAAAACGTGGGGGGCGCCATGCTGGATGCCGCCCTCAACCACCTGGTGGTGCACGGGCGCATCGTGCTGTGCGGCCTCATCGAGCAGTACAACAGCAACGGCCAGGCCAGCGGCCCGCGCAACCTCTCCCAGGTGATCCGCAAGCGCATCCTGATGCAGGGGTTGCTGGTCTCCGATCACTGGCAGCACTACGGGGCGTTCCTGGCCGAGGCCATGCCGGCCTTCGAGGCGGGCACCCTCCAGGCCGAGGAGACCGTCAGCGAGGGGTTGGCCAGCATGTCGCAAGCCTTTATCGGACTGTTCCAGGGCCGCAATACCGGCAAGATGCTGGTCAGACTGCCCTGATCCGGGGGCATTTCCCATCTATTTAACAGATAGAATGTCGCCAGACCCATCCATTTAAGCGATGGAAAATCGGCATCCGATCGCCCTTGAACAGGCGGCTTGCGCAACGGGCCCATCCCCCCTAAGGTGGGCCCGTTTTCCCTGGCGCACCCCGCCGTCTCAGCAAGGAGCCTCCCCTATGTCTACCCCCTATCCCCGCGTCGGTGTCGGCGTCATTCTCACCAATGGCCAGGGCCAGGTACTGCTTGGCAAGCGCAAGGGCAGCCATGCCCCCTACTGGTCCATCGCCGGCGGTCATCTGGAATTGGGGGAGACCTTCGAGTCGGCAGCCATCCGGGAGGTGGCGGAGGAGACCGGCTTCGTCATCCACCAGCCTCGCGTCATCGCCGTCACCAACAACCTGGAGACCTGGCGCGAGAGCGGCCTGCACTACATCTCGGTCACCTTGCTGGCAGAGGTGGACGGGGAGCCGCAACTGCTGGAGCCGGAAAAATGCGAGGGCTGGAGCTGGTGCGACCCGCACACTCTGCCCGAGCCTCACTTCGATGCCAGTCGCCAGTCCATCGCCTGCTGGCTGGCGGGACAATGCTACCTGCCCCAGGCACAACCGGCCCCCTGACCCTCACCGGCAGGCTGCCGCGCGTCACCCCGGTACCTCTCGTCAGCTGGCGGAGGCGACCAGCCCCCCGCCAGCCCCTGTTGATGGCAGGCAGCGCGGGAGGGCGTACCGTCACCAAACTGTCACTTTTTTGTCATATTATCCGGGCCAGGATGATGACGAGGAGGGGAAGATGGGACAGGTATTCATGCAGTTCTTGTGGCTGGGGTGCATCAGTTTTGGCGGGCCGGCCGCCCATATCGGCTATTTTCAGCGCACCTTTGTCCAGCGGCTGGGCTGGCTGAGCCAGGCGGAGTTCGCCCAGTTGCTGGCCCTGTGCCAACTGCTGCCGGGTCCGGCCTCCAGCCAGCTCGGCTTTGCCATCGGCCGCCACCGCGCCGGCATCGGCGGCGCCCTGGCCGCCTTCGTCGGCTTTACCCTCCCCTCCTTCCTGCTGTTGCTGGCGGCCGCCGTCGGTCTGGGTCAGCTTGCGGGCAACCTCTGGCTGGACGCCGCCCTGCACGGCCTCAAGCTGCTGGCGCTCGTCGTGGTGGCGGATGCCGTGCTCACCATGAGCCGCCAGTTCTGCAAGACGGCGCTGCAACAGGGGGTCATGGTGGCCACCGCCGCCGCCCTCTGGTGCGCCCCCGGTCTTCTGACCCAGGTCGCCATGCTGCTCGGCGCGGCCCTGCTCTGTGCCTTGCGCGAGCCGCACCCGGGGAGTCAGGGCCTCGCATCCACTCCTGCTCGCCAGCCTCACTGGCCGACCCTGCTGCTGTTCGCCCTGCTGTTCGTCGGCCTGCCCCTGGTGGCGAGCGGCCCCGTCAGCCAGTTGCTGGCCGACTTTTACCGGGCAGGCAGCCTGGTGTTTGGCGGTGGTCACGTGGTGCTGCCCCTGTTGCAGGAGAGCCTGGGTCACCACCTGAGCGAGCAGCAGTTCCTGACCGGCTACGGCCTGGCCCAGCTGGTACCCGGCCCCATGTTCACCCTGGCCACCTACCTGGGCGCCGTGCTGCTGCCCGCCACTCCCCTCACCGGGGCGCTGCTGGCGACCCTGGCGCTCTTCCTGCCGGGTTTCTTGCTGCTCTGGGCGCTGGGCCCCTGCTGGCAGCACTGGCTGGCCCGCCCCCTTCTGGCGGGGGCCGTGGCCGGCATCAACGCCGCCGTGGTGGGGCTGCTGCTGGCGGCCCTCTATCAGCCGGTGTGGCAGAGCGCCGTGCTCTCCCCCACCGATCTGGCGCTGGCCGCCGTCGGCTTCTACCTGCTGCGGGTGCCACGGCTCCCCGTTCTGCCCCTCGCCGCCCTGCTGACGGGGGCGGCCCTGCTGCTGGCCTGACGAACCCGCGACAAGTCAGGCAGCGCCCGCCGGGCTGGCGGTCATGGCTCTTCTCCCCGAGGGGAGGCAAAGAGAGCAAGATCCGTCAGGACAGCTCGGGCCCGTTGGCCGATAGTGAGCAGCACAGAGGAGAGACCATGGATCACAACCAGACAGAGGCCTACCGCCGACGCTTTCAAACGGTGACCGAGCACATCGAGCGCCATCTCGATGACGACCTGTCGCTGGAGCGGCTCAGCGCCGTGGCGCACTTCTCGCCCTTTCACTTTCATCGGCAATTTGCCGCTTACTGCGGCGTGCCGCTGGGGCGTTACATCCAGCTGCTGCGGCTGAAGCGGGCCTCTTACCGGTTGGCATTCGCTCCTCTGGACAAGGTGACTGATATCGCCCTCGATGCCGGCTTCCAGCATGGCGAATCTTTCAGTCGCGCCTTCAAGCAGACGTTCGGCCTGACGCCCAGCCAGTTCAGGCAGCACCCGGACTGGGCCAGCTGGCATCGCTGCCTGCCACGGCCCCCCACAAAGAGGATTGACCCCATGCGAGTCGACATCATTCAGTTCCCGCAGACCGCCGTCGCCGCCCTGACCCATCAGGGCCTGCCCGAGCGCATCAACGACACAGCGGCTCGCTTCATCCAGTGGCGCAAGGCCACGGGCGGCTCCCCGGTCGCCACCAGCCGGACCTATGGCCTGGCGCCGGACGACCCCGCCACGACGGAGGGTGCGGCGTTTCGCTTTACCCTCTGTGGCAGCGTCGAGGCCCCCGTCGCCGAGGACAATGAGTGGGGTGTGAAGAATGCCCTCATCCCGGCCGGGCGCTGCGCCGTGGTGCGCCACCGCGGCTCCCACGACCTCCTGGCCGACTGTGCCCGGGCGCTCTACCGCGACTGGCTGCCCGCCAGCGGCGAAGAGCTGCGGGATTTTCCGCTCTTCTTCCACTACCACAACTTTGTACACGAGGTGCCCACCCATGAGCTGGTCACCGACATCTACCTGCCGCTGGCATAGCCCGGCACCTGACAGGGGGAGATAAAAAAGCGGCGCCTCCGAAGGGAGGCGCCGCTGGTCGTGTCGGGGATCAGGCGTCGGGCTCGAAATCCAGGCTCAGGCTGTTGACGCAGTAGCGCTGGCCGGTCTCGGTCGGCCCGTCGGGGAAGACGTGGCCAAGGTGGGAGCCGCACTGGCTGCAGGTGATCTCCACCCGCTTCATGCCGTGGCTGTTGTCCTCGGTGTAGGTCACCGTCCCCTCGATGGCCCGGTCGAACGAGGGCCAGCCGCAGCCCGCGTCGAACTTGGCTCCTGAGTGGAACAGCACCTGCTTGCAGCAGACGCAGTGGTAATCGCCGCTCTTGCGGTTGTGCAGCAGGGCACCGCTGTAGGGACGCTCGGTCCCTTTCTCCCAGCAGACGTGGAACTGCTCTGCACTCAGCTTGTCGCGCCACTGTTCAGGGTTGTTACTGCTCATTCCGGCTCCTCACCACTGATAACGGTGCCCAGCATACCCAGTCAGGGCGCCTGGCTCTACCCCGCCAGCGGGAACTGTGATCCCGTTGGCAACACGGCGACAACATCCGCTGCCACCACCCCTTCACTCGCCAGCACCGCCGCCGGCAGGGCGACCCGCTCCAGCAGTTTGAGGGAGTGGGCACGCCCCACCGCCACCTGCCGCTTGATGTCGTCCGGCAGGAAGGGCAGGCCGTCGTTGGTGGCGGTGTCGATGGTCTGGATCCACTCCATGCCCTCCCCCGGCGGCGGCAGGCGGAACTGGATGTCATAGTCGCTGGCGTTGAACAGCACGTACCAGCGCTCCCCGGTGCAGCCGATCATGCCGATGTCCATGGCAAACGCCTGCCCCATGGGGGCGTGCCAGTCCTGATCGGTGAGCTGATGGCCGTCCGGGTGATACCAGTTCACCTGGTGACAGCTGGTCGCCTTGCCGTTCCAGCCGTCGTCGCTCAGTTGCAGGTTGGAGAAGACCCCGGACTCCGCCCGCAGCGCCATCATCTGGCGGGTGAAGGCGAGCAACCGCTCGTCCTCCGGGCGCAGTTGCCAGTTCACCCAGCTTATCTGGTTGTCCTGACAGTAGGCGTTGTTGTTGCCAAGCTGGCTGCGGCCCATCTCGTCCCCGGCCAGAAAGTGGGGCGTCCCCTGTGACAGCAGCAGGGTGGCGATGAGGTTGCGCTTCTGCTGCTGGCGCAGGTTGTTGATGCGCGGGTCCAGGGTCGGCCCCTCCACCCCGTGGTTGCTGGAGAGGTTGTTGCCGTGGCCGTCCCGGTTGTCCTCGCCGTTGGCCTGGTTGTGGCGCTGGTTGTAGGAGACCAGATCCTCGAGGGTGAAGCCGTCGTGATAGCAGAGGTAGTTGACGCTGGTGTGGGGGGAGCGCCAGTTCTTCGGGAAGAGATCCCGCGAGCCCACCAGACGGGTGGCAAAATCCCCCATCTTGCCCGCATCCCCGCGCCAGAAGGCGCGCACCGTGTCGCGGTAACGATCGTTGATCTCCAGCCATTGGCTCGGAAACTGGCCGAGACGATAGCCGAAGGGGCCGATGTCCCAGGGTTCGGCGATGAGCCTGACCCGCGCCAGCACGGGATCCGCCATCATGGCCTTGAAGAAGGCGCTCATGGGATCGAACTCCCCCGCTTCCCGCGCCAGGGTGACCGCCAGATCGAAGCGGAAACCGTCCACCTGCATCTCGGTGACCCAGTAGCGCAGGGCATCGAGCACCAGTCGCAGGGTATTGGGGTGATCCAGATTGACGCTGTTGCCGCAGCCGGTGACGTTGGCGTGGCGATGGTAATCCGGACCGTGGGCCCCCGACTCGAAGGCGTAGTAGCCCGCGTTGTCAAACCCCTTGAGGGAGAGCATGGGGCCGTCGAAGCCCGACTCCGCGGTGTGGTTGTAGACCACGTCCAGGATCACCTCGAGCCCCGCCCGGTGCAGCTCGCGCACCATGGTCTTGAACTCGGTCACCGCATCCTTCGCCCCGTAGCGCGGTTCGGGCGCGAAGAAGGCGATGGGGTTGTAGCCCCAGTAGTTGGTGAGCCCCAGCTGCTCGAGCCTGGGCTCGGACATGAAGGCCGCCACCGGCATCAGCTGGACCGAGGTCACCCCCAGCCCCTGCAGATGCTCGATCATCAGCGGGTGGCTGATGCCCAGATAGGTGCCCTGCAACGCCTTGGGGATGCCGGGGTGCTGGCGGGTGAACCCCTTGACGTGGGTTTCGTAGAGCACGACCCGCTCCGGCGGGATGCCGGGCTTGCCGACCCCCTGCCAGTCGAAGGCATCGTCCACCACCACCGACTTGCCCACCATGGCCGCGCTATCCCCCTCGTAGAGGGCATCGTCCCAGTGGGTGGCACGGCTGAGCGCACGGGCATAGGGGTCTATCAGCAGCTTGTCCGGGTCGAACAGCAACCCCTCCTGGGGAGAGCCATGCACCCGGTAGCCATAGCGCTGACCGGCCTTGACCCCGCGCACGTGGCCGAACCAGTACTGGCCGCGCCGACCGGGCAAGGGGAGACGCGCCAGCTCTTGCTCCTCTTCGTCGAACAGGCAGAGCTCCACCTTGTCCGATTGGGGAGCCCAGACACAGAAGTGGCAGCCTGTCTCGTCCAGACGGGCGCCAAGCGGGTGATCTAGCCCGTTTTCCATTTCAAACATCAGGACTCCTGTTTGATGAACAAGGTCGCGAGCGGCGGCAAGTCCAGCACCAGGCTGTGTGCCATCCCCTGCCAGGGGGTCGCCTCGGCGACGAAGACCAGACCCACATCATAGTTGCTGCCCCAGTAATGCTCGCTGTCGGTGTTGAGCACCACCCGATAGCGACCGGCAGCCGGCACCCCGAGACGGTAACCGATGCGCGGCACCGGGGTGAAGTTGCAGGCCACCACCAGCGGATGGGCCCCCAGCTTGTCGGCCCGCAGCCAGGCGAAGATGCTGTTGTCCGCATCCTGGTGATCCAGCCAGCGGAAACCGGCCTGTTCATAATCCGCCTGATACAAGGCAGGTTCATGACGATAGAGGTGGTTGAGATCCCGGATCAGCCGCTGCTGGCCGCCGTGCCTGGGGTACTGCAACAGGTGCCAGGGCAGCTGGGCATCATGATTCCACTCGTTGCTCTGGGCGATCTCGGTGCCCATGAAATTGAGCTTCTTGCCGGGGTGGGCATACATGAAGCCCATGTAGGCGCGCAGGTTGGCGGCCTGCTGCCACTCGTCCCCCGGCATCTTGTAGAGCAGGGAGTGCTTGCCGTGGACCACCTCGTCGTGGGAGAGGGACAGAATGAAGTTCTCGTCATAGTGGTACACCATGGAGAAGGTCATGTCGTTGTGGTGGTAGCGACGGTGAATGGGCTCTTTTTGCATGTAGCTGAGGGTGTCGTGCATCCAGCCCATATTCCACTTGAAGCCAAACCCCAGGCCACCGAGGAAGGTGGGACGGGAGACCCCGGCAAAGGCGGTGGACTCCTCGGCGATGGTCATGGCGTGGGGGTACTTGCCGTACACCTCCTCGTTGGTCCACTTCAAGAGGCTGATCGCCTCGTAGTTGTGGTTGCCGCCATCGACGTTGGGCACCCACTCACCGGCGTTGCGGGAATAATCCAGATAGAGCATGGAGGCGACCGCATCCACCCGCAGGCCGTCGATGTGGAACTTGTCGAGCCAGAACAGGGCGCTGGCCACCAGGAACTGGCGCACGGTGTCGCGACCGAAGTCATAGATGTAGGAGTTCCAGTCCGGGTGCCAGCCACGGCGCGGATCTTCGTACTCGTAGAGCGGCGTGCCGTCGAAGCGGGCCAGGCCGTGGGCATCGGACGGGAAGTGGGCGGGCACCCAATCCAGAATCACGCCGATCCCCGCCTGGTGGCACTGATCCACGAAGTATTTGAAATCGTCGGCCGTGCCGTAGCGGCTGGTGGGGGAGAACATGCCCACCGGCTGGTAGCCCCAGGAGCCGCTGAACGGGTGCTCGGAGACCGGCAGCAGCTCGATGTGGGTGTACTCCATCTCCTTGATGTAGTTCACCAGCTCCACCGCCAGCTCGCGCCAGTTCAGGCTGTCGCCGTTGGGATGGCGCTTCCAGGAGCCGACGTGCAACTCGTAGATGGAAAGCGGCTGCTCCCGCTTGTCGTTGCGTTGGCTCTCGCGCCAGGCGGCATCCTGCCACTGGTACTGATCGTGGTCATAGACCACGGAGGCGAACGAGGGGTACTGCTCGCAGTAGAAACCCACCGGGTCGCTCTTGTGGGGCAGTCGGTTGCCCATGGGGTCTTTGAGCTCGAACTTGTAGCGATCCCCGGCCTTGAGCCCCGGCACGAACAGCACCCAGTGGCCACACTGGCTGCGCTGCATGGGGTGACGGCGGCCATCCCAGAAGTTGAAATCACCGATGAGGCTCACCGCGGTGGCGCTCGGCGCGTAGACGGCAAAGCGTACCCCTTCCACCTGCTGGCCGAGGTGCGTCACGGTGCGCAACTGGGCGCCGAGGGTGTGGTAGAGGTTTTCCGGTTGCCAGGTGAGTTCCGCCAGCCCTTCCCAGGCGGCAGCCTGGAACTGATAGGGATCGATGATGTCGGCACTGGCGTCGGCGTAGGTCGCGATGAGCTGGTAGGGGAAGGGATTCTTGCGGCGGGTGAAAACAGTTTCAAAGAGGCCCGCTTCGTCAGCGGCGGTCAGGGTGGCAACTATCTTGCCTGACTTGAGATCCCTGACCCGGACCTCGAGTGCATCGGGCAACCAGGCGGTGAGTTTCAGGCCTGGCCCATCCGGATTGGCCAGCAGGCCTAGATGGGAGAAGGGATCGGCACAGCGGGCGGCAACCAAACGTTCAACGGGCATCGACATTTCCTTTGATGGCTGAACATCCGCTTCGGCCGAAGCCGAAGCGGATGAAAGTGAGTTACATGTTGGCGTTCAAGGCTCAACGGCTGGCCTCGTCACGGGCCCGGCTCATCTTGCCCGCCAGATTCTTGAGCGCCTCGTCGGCGAAGATATCCTCCAGATCCCGGGAGAGCTTGCGACGCCAGTTGGGGTACTCGTAGCTGGTACCCGGCACGTTGACCGGCTTGTCCATCTCCAGCCAATCTTCGAGCTGAGTGCTGAACAGGGCACAGCTGCCGCGGGACATGTGCAGTTGCAGACCGTGGTTGAGCTCGGTATTCATGCCGACCCAGTTCACGTCTTGACTGATATTGCCAGAGATGACCCCATGAGCATGCAGGCTGTCAAGGATCCGCTGCTTGGCCTGGTGGCGATCAGCATACAGGGTCTTGAGTACGTCTTCATCCGGGTACAGGCCCAGTTCGCGTCCCAGCGCCAGATCGTCGCAGTGCCAGAAGCCTTTGAGGGTCGGCATGTCGTGGGTGGTCAGGGCGGACATCGCCTGCTCGGCGTAGTGCGCCGGGGAGATGAAGCCGCCATCGTCCTTGGAGCGCTCGAAGAAGAACACCTTGTAGGAGTGGACGCCGTTCTCTTTCAGGGTCACGTCGATCCCCTCCGGCACGGTCCCCAGATCCTCGCCGATCAGCAAGCACTGGTTGCGATGAGACTCGAGGGCCAGGATCCCCAGCAGATCGTTCACCGGATAATAGATGTAGGCCCCCTTGGCGGCCGACTCTCCGGGCGGCACCCACCACAGGCGCAGCAAGGCCATCACATGGTCGATGCGCAGGGCGCCGCAGGAGCGCATGTTGGCACGGAACAGATCCACCATGGGCTGGTAGGCGGCCTCGAACAGCTGGTTCGGGTTCATGGGGGGCAGGCCCCAGTTCTGGCCGAGGGGGCCGAGGATGTCGGGCGGTGCACCGACCGAGGCTTTCGGGCAGTAGAGATCCCGGTTTGCCCAGATCTCGGTGGAGCCTTCGGAGACGCCGACCGCCAGATCCCGGTAGATCCCCATCACCATGCCGGCGGCCTTGGCGCGGGCATCGGCCCGGGCCAGCTGCTCGTCAGCCAGGAACTGCAGATAGAGATAGAAGGCCACATCCTGCTGGTGCTCGGCCATCCAGGCCGCCACTTCGGGGTTGTGGTAATCGCGCAGCGCCTCGGGCCAGACCGGCCAGCCCCAGGCATTCTCGCCCTTGGCATAGAAGTGGGCCTGAAGGGCGTCAAACGCTGCCTGCTGTTGCAGGCTGTCACCGCCGGCAGCCACGAAGGCATCGAACGCAGCCTGACGCTCGGCGCTGAAGCTGGCCTGGTCGAACACCTGGCGCAGCATCCCGATCTTGGTCTGGATGACGCCGGTGTAATCCACATTGTCCTTGACCCGCAGGGAGGTGAGGTGCTGCTGGAAGGCCGGGCTCGCCACTTCCGCTTTCAGGCGATCGTTGTCCAGGAATTCGGGTACCGCTTCCACATCGATATAGGCGACGTTGAGCCAGCGACGGGAAGAGGGGCTGTAGGGGCTGGCACTCTCCGGGTTCGCCGGGTAGAGGGCGTGGATGGGGTTGAGACCGACGAAGTGGGCTCCCCAGGCGGCTGCATTCTCAACCAGCTGGCCGAGATCGCTGAAATCGCCGATGCCCCAGTTGTGGCGGCTGCGCAGGCAGTAGAGCTGGACGCTCGGGCCCCACACCTTGCGACCATTGGCGATGGGTGCCTGCTTGTAGCAGGACTTGGGGGCGACGATGAGACGCATGGTGGCCAGCGGCTCGTCATTGCCCTCTTCCAGCAGGATGAGCTGGTGATAACCCAGCGCAGGCTGCACATCCAGAGTGACGCGATAGGCCTGGCACTCCATCTCCTCGAACTCGGCCACCCCGACCAGCTCACCCTCGATGGGGGTGAGTTGACCGGACAGCACTGCACCCTGCTCCTGCTGGAGCTGCCAGGTGAGGGCATCGTTGACGAATTCGATGGGGAGGCGAACCTCAAGAGTAACGGCGTCGCCGCTGCGTACCACCATCACGGGATCCAGCGCGCGCAGCCAATGCTGGCGGTGCTCCTGCTCAAGCTGTTCGGACAGGGCGGCCTCGTCATCGACGCGGTAGCCCATGGCGCCCAGCATGGCGGCCTTGCTCTCTTCCGATACCAGGGCCGGCTGGCCCCAGGCATCAACATACTCACTGGCAATGCCTTTGGCGGCAGCCAGCTGTTCAATCAGGGTGGTCATAGTTTGAGAATTCCCGCTGTGGATTCTGTCTACGCTATTTTGTGATTAATTTTTATGGTTGGTACTTGAACATTGGCTCTTTGGCCATGCTAAACCGCGCACATTTTTACATATCTCCCCGGCTGGATGTGTGACCGGGCAGGCACTATTGTTGTTCTCTGCCACCGACTTTGCTGATGATGCATTCAACAAAAGTTGGTAGCCAGTTCAGGGCCGACGCATGATCATTCTTTGCGCTAGTTGATCAAGTATCGATCAGTTGAGCGGCGCCAAGTACGATTTTAATTGTACCTTGCGTTGCCAAGCTGTAAATAGTCGAGATCTTAACTAACTGTTTATTTTTATGGCCCAGAAGTCTTTGCTCGACTACCTTGAATCAATTCCAGACCCACGCAATCAGGCCAAGTGCTCGCATATCTTGTCAGAGGTTGTTTTCATGGCCATCTGCGCCATGATGTGCGGTTTTGATACTTGGAGCGAGATTACCTTGTTTGCTCAAGAGCGAGAGCCATGGTTCCGGCGCTGGTTGAGCTTGCCTGGCGGCATTCCATCACACGACACATTCAACCGCATTTTTGCCACTCTGCCTCCCGCCAGTCTGAAATCCATTTTTCAAGCGTGGATCGGCGACATCATGGGCGATGATAAGCTGGTTGGCCAACTAGCGGTTGATGGTAAA
>NZ_JAPDBQ010000045.1:0-27246 GCF_027705325.1 Aeromonas sp. QDB18 | reverse complement strand
GAGAGTATAAGATCACACCCAGATCGGTCGGTCAAATCCTCTTAACATTGCTTCAAAACGTTCACGATCTCGCCCTGGGGTCGTAGTGATACCCGATCTGTTGCAGACGGGTAGCCAGCTGATCTTCTGTCATGTCGTAGTAAGCCAGCAGCTCTTCCAGACCATCACACTCCAGCCGCAGCTTCTCGTTGATGATCCCGAGCAGAATGTTCGCATCCAGTCGTTGCAAGGTACTAACGTCCATCTCGCTCCCTCCTCTCCCCATACAGGACTGTATAACCATGAGCGCCGACCCGAAGTTTGTCTACAGGTTAAAAAACACCCTGTATAAGGAAGATATAAATATTCTTTTTAATCATGGAGTTAAAATCATCCCCTGTTAATCGGCTCACACTTTTAGCCACAAATCACTTGTCACTCCTTGCGAACAGAACTACTGTATGCGCATACAGCATGGTTATTCATACAGGAACGACATATGAGCCAGCCCCTGAATCTTTGCCCCCCTTCCTCCTCTGCCGGTCTGATCACCACCTGGCCCACTCGCCATCAGAGCAAGATGGGACAAGAGCAGCGGCGCGGCCCTCTCCATCAGGAAGCGCCGCTGCTGGATGCCCTGGGGCAACTGAGTCAGTCCGACAGTGGCTGGATCCTGCTCGTCGCCCCGCCAGGTCTGCCCGCCGCCGCGCAATTGCAGGCCAGAGGGATCAATCCTGCCAGGGTGCTTGTCGTGCACGCCCCCAAGATCAAGAATTGGCAGCGCCTGCTGGAGCAGAGCCTGATCAATGGTCACTGTGCCGCCGTGCTGACCTGGCTGCCCGAACAGGTCGCCCTGGACCGGAGCACATTGAACACCCTGGGCCAGCGCGCCGGTGTCCTGACCCGCTTCTTCGAGCCCTCAACCCCTCTGGGTGGGGCACTGAGCTACGGCGGCCAGGATGTCTACCTGAACCACTGATCGCCCCTTCGGCGTAACAGCCAATGCGCCGGCATTGCCCACCGGGTTATCCAGGCTTCCGACCCGGGATGCCATGACGACAAAGCAGCACAGCAGCACAGCAGCACAGCAGCACAGCAGCACAGCAGCACAGCAGCACAGCAGCACAGCAGCACAGCAGCACAGCAGCACAGCAGCACAGCAGCACAGCAGCACAGCAGCACAGCAGCACAGCAGCACAGCAGCACAGCAGCACAGCAGCACAGCAGCAGTAAATTTGCTCAGGCCCAGACCGTCAAATGGGGCCCGTAAAAAAGGCGACCCGAGGGTCGCCTTTCAACATGCTGCTGTACGGGGGCTAATCGCTCTCCGTTTGCATCGAAGTCCGATTGATCAAGCCAG
Source organism: Aeromonas sp. QDB18 (assembly GCF_027705325.1). NCBI lineage: Bacteria > Pseudomonadati > Pseudomonadota > Gammaproteobacteria > Aeromonadales > Aeromonadaceae > Aeromonas > Aeromonas sp. QDB18. The sequence goes on along the minus strand of NZ_JAPDBQ010000045.1, from coordinate 25,907 downwards.
CTTGGTCTCCAGCTCGGCAATTTTGGCGGACCAGTAGGCCGGGCCGGTCTCGTGGATGTTGTTGCCCTGGGAGTCGACCGCCACGGTGACCGGCATGTCTTCCACCTCGAACTCGTAGATGGCCTCCATCCCCAGATCGGCAAAGGCCACCACGCGCGCCTTCTTGATGGCTTTCGCCACCAGATAGGCGGCGCCGCCCACCGCCATCAGGTAGACAGCCTGGTGCTGCTTGATGCTCTCGACCGTCTTGGGGCCGCGCTCGGACTTGCCGATCATGCCGATGAGGCCGGTTTCTCCCAGCATCATGTCGGTGAATTTGTCCATCCGGGTGGACGTGGTGGGGCCAGCCGGGCCGACCACCTCGTCACGCACCGCATCGACCGGGCCCACGTAATAGATGAAGCGGTTGGTGAAATCGACCCCTTCGGGCAGTCCTTCACCCTTTTTCAGCATGTCGGCGATGCGCTTGTGGGCGGCGTCGCGGCCGGTCAGGATCTTGCCGGAGAGCAGCACGGTATCGCCGCTCTTCCAGCTGGCAAGCTCTGCCTTGGTGATACCATCCACGTTGACCCGGCGCACATTGCCACCGGACTCACGGGTGATCTCCGGCCAGTCTTCCAGCCTGGGGGGTGTCAGCTCCGCCGGGCCGGAGCCATCGAGTTCGAAATGCACGTGACGGGTGGCGGCGCAGTTGGGGATCATCACCACGGGCTTGGAGGCGGCGTGGGTCGGTGCGGATTTCACCTTCACATCCAGCACCGTGGTCAGGCCGCCCAGCCCCTGGGCACCGATCCCGAGCTTGTTGACCTTGTCATAGAGCTCGACCCTCAGCTTCTCTTCGGTAGTCTCGGGACCACGGGCAATTAGCTCCTGGATGTCGATGTGCTCCATCAGGGCTTCCTTGGCGAGCACCGCCGCCTTCTCGGCGGTGCCGCCGATGCCGATGCCGAGCATGCCGGGCGGGCACCAGCCAGCCCCCATGGTCGGCACCGTCTTGAGCGCCCACTCCACGATGTCGTCGGAGGGGTTGAGCATCACCATCTTCGATTTGTTTTCGGAGCCGCCGCCCTTGGCCGCGATACTCACTTCCACCTTGTCGCCGGGGATCATGTCGATGTGCACGACAGCGGGGGCATTGTCTTTGGTGTTCTTGCGGCTGCCGGCCGGATCCGCCAGCACGGAGGCGCGCAGCGGGTTGTCCGGATTGGTGTAGGCGCGGCGGGTGCCCTCATCCACCATCTCCTGGACCGTCATGTCGCTGTCCCACTGTACCTGCATGCCGATCTTGACGAAGCAGGTGACGATACCGGTGTCCTGACAGAGCGGGCGATGACCTTCGGCAGACATGCGGGAGTTGATCAGGATCTGGGCCAGGGCATCCTTGGCGGCCGGGTTGATCTCGCGGTCATAGGCGGCCTTGGCGGCCTGCACGAAATCGAGGGGGTGGTAGAAGGAGATGTACTGCAGGGCGTCAGCAATGGAATCGATAAAGTCCTGTTTTCTAATGATGCTCATATCATCCTCACTGGTCCTTGTTATCGCTTGCGCGAGCAAGGGCTTCCATATGAGCCGGGCCTTCGGCAGGTGGCAAATGCACCTGGAGCCGGCAGACTGCGGCGTGTTTTTATAACGGTGTTTTTCTTAAAAATGCCGGCGGCCATGATACGCTTGACCACCGGAACCGGCTAGGGAGCCGGGCGCAAACTGTTGCCTATGTAACAAAAAATGAAACCAAGACTGCATATCCACCATTTCGACCCGCAGGCCTCGCTCCACACCTGGTTCGCCTGCCTGCAACACCAACCCTGGGCCATCCTGCTGGAATCCGCCGGCCCCCTGGGGGCTGACAACGGTTTTGACATCATCAGCGCCGATCCGCTTGCCACCCTGGAAACCCGGGGTACCAGCACCTGCCTCACCCAGGATAACCACCAGCACCATCATGACGGCGATCCCCTCGCCCTGCTCGCCAAGACCCAGCAAGCCCTGCTTGGGGAGCGCGTTGAGGATGACTCGGGATTGCCGTTTATCGGGGGAGCCCTGGGACTCTTTGGCTACGATCTGGGCCGACGATTCGAGCGTCTGCCCGCAGTGGCGCAACAGGACATCCAAGTGCCCGACATGGCGGTCGGGATCTACGACTGGGCGCTGCTGCGAAATGTCGCGACGGGACACTGGCAACTGGCCCACTGGGGTGATGAAGCCGGCCTCGCCCGCAGGCTCGACTGGCTGATGGCGCAGCGCGAACGAACCACCCTCCCCCTTCGCCTGACCGGCCCCTGGCAGAGCAACATGACGCGGGCCGAATACGGGGACAAGTTTGCCCGTATCCAGGCCTATCTGGCGGCGGGGGATTGTTACCAGATCAACCTGACCCAGCGCTTCAGCGCCCCTTATCAGGGAGATGAATGGTCCGCCTATCTAACCCTGAGCGCCGCCAACAAGGCGCCGTTCTCCGCCTTTGTCCGCCTGCCGCACAGCGCCATTCTGAGCCTCTCCCCGGAGCGTTTCCTGCTGCTCGACAAGCGCCATATCGAGACCAAGCCCATCAAGGGCACCCGGCCTCGCCACCCGGATCCCGCCCAGGATGCCAGGGTGGCCGAGTCACTCGCCAGCGCCGACAAGGACAGATCGGAGAACCTGATGATCGTCGATCTGCTGCGCAACGACATCGGCCGGGTGAGCCTGCCGGGATCGGTCACTGTGCCGCATCTCTTTGCCGTGGAATCCTTCCCGGCGGTGCATCATCTGGTCTCCACCATTCACGGAGAACTGGATGCGCGCTGGCAAGAAGTGGATCTGCTGCGGGCCTGCTTCCCCGGCGGCTCCATCACAGGGGCTCCCAAGATCCGGGCGATGGAGATCATCGAGGAGCTGGAGCCGGTGCGGCGCAATGCCTACTGCGGCAGCATCGGTTATCTGAGTCAGCACGGAAGGATGGATACCAGCATCTGCATCCGTACCCTGATCGCCGAAGCCGGTCAGCTGCACTGCTGGGCGGGGGGCGGCATCATCGCCGACTCCGATCCCGACGCCGAATATCAGGAAACCTACGACAAGGTGGCCCGCATCCTGCCACTGCTCGATGCCCTTTGATCCCATCCGGCCCTGCGGGGCCGACACAAGGAGACCCATGGAGATGACGAGTGCCGAGCTGCTGACCCGCTTTTTGCTGCAGCGCCCCGCCCCCGCCCATCGCCTGGCACTGGCCGGGCTCAAACCTGCTGCCGTGTTGATCCCCCTGGTGGAGCGCCCCGAGGGCCTGCACCTGCTGCTGACGCGCCGCAGCGCCGCCCTGCGCCACCACCCGGGACAGATCAGCTTTCCCGGCGGGCGCCAGGACCCGGAAGACCGGGACCTCATTCACACCGCGCTCAGGGAAACCGAGGAGGAGCTTGGCATTCCCCCCTCCCAGATCCGGATCATCGGCAGCCTCACCCCTCTCAATACCGTCTCGCGCTACGATGTGCTGCCGGTCCTCGCCATGCTCGACCCAGGCTACGGGCTGACCCTGAGCCAGGACGAGGTGGCCCAGGCCTTCGAAGTCCCCCTCGCCCACGTGCTGGATCCGGGGCAGCACATAGCCCTGAGCCTGCCAAGGGCGGACGGACGTCACACCATCTATTGGATCCCTTGGGAGCAATCTTTCATCTGGGGAGCCACTGCCAGCATGATCCGCCAGCTTGCCCAACACATCTCGGCATAACATTTCGACAACATGATGAGGTGGGAAATTATCCAGTTAACATTCAAATAACACTGCATTTGATAAATAAATTTTTATTTTTTATTCTTTTGATCACATTTCTACAAGAAAGTACGGGTTTTAGCCGCACAAAGGTGAATTTGATCAACATTTTTGATTAAAAAGAAAGTATTCTTGCGCCGACTAATTAAAACCACACATTCGGGGTGAGATACATGTCCAATACTGTCACTGGCGCACAGGATGTTGCAGCCGCACAGGAGCAAGGAATCAGCTCGGTCCAATCTCGCGCTTGGAGTAAACAAGACACCACCTGGGTGATCAGCCTGTTCGGTACCGCCGTCGGTGCAGGCATCCTGTTCCTGCCCATCAACGCCGGCATGGGTGGCTTCTGGCCGCTGGTAGTGATGGCGCTGCTGGTCGGCCCCATGACCTACCTGGCACACCGTGGTCTGGCGCGCTTCGTGCTCTCCTCCAAGCAGCCCAATGCCGACATCACCCAGGTGGTGGAAGAGCACTTCGGCGTGGGTGCCGGTAAATTGATCACCCTGCTCTACTTCTTTGCCATCTACCCCATCGTGCTGATCTACGGCGTGGGCATCACCAACACGGTGGAAAGCTTCCTGGTCAACCAGTTGCAGATGACGCCGCCCCCGCGCTGGATCCTCTCCATCGTGCTCATCATGGTCATGATGTCCGTGATGCTGGCTGGCGAGAAGCTGATGCTGAAAGTGACCGAGTTCCTGGTCTATCCGCTCATCGCCATTCTGGCGGGCATCTCCCTGTACCTGATCCCGGACTGGACCGGTGCGGCCCTGAATGAAATGCCGAGCACCAAGGATTTCGCCACCACCCTGTGGCTGACCATCCCGGTGCTGGTGTTCTCCTTCAACCACAGCCCGGCCATCTCCAGCTTCGCCCTGGCTCAGCGCCGTGATCACGGTGAGCATGCCGTCGCCAAGTCCGACGCCATCCTCAAGCGCACCGCCATCATTCTGCTGGGCTTCGTGATGTTCTTCGTCTTCTCCTGCGTGATGAGCCTGACGCCGGCCCAGCTGGCAGAAGCCAAGTCCCAGAACATCGCCGTGCTCTCCTACCTGGCCAACCAGCATGCGAGCCCCATCATCTCCTACTTCGGTCCGCTGGTTGCCTTCGTGGCCATCGTCTCCTCCTTCTTCGGCCACTATCTGGGTGCCCGTGAAGGTCTGAAAGGGATGATCGTCCAGAACATGCGCAGCTCCGGCAAGGCACCGAACCACAAGAAAGTGGAGCTGTTCATCATCGCCTTCTTCATCCTGACCCTGTGGGGCGTGGCCGTGATCAACCCCTCCATCCTCGGGATGATCGAATCCCTGGGTGGCCCCATCATCGCCACCATCCTGTTCCTCATGCCCATGTACGCCATCAAGCGCGTTCCGGCCATGGCGAAATACCAGGGTCAGATCAGCAACGTCTTCGTGGCGACCATGGGCCTCATCGCCATCTCCGCCATCCTCTATCAACTGGTCGGCTAAGCCTTCCTGCGATACCGTCGGGCCAGCATCTGGCCCGGCGCCTCCCACAGCCCGGCAGATCTCCTCTGCCGGGCTGTGTTCGTTATGATCATCAGACACTGGACTCAGATGATCAGAGCCCCTCAGATCAAAGACAGCCCTTTCATTCACTCTCTTTCCCCTTGGTGACAGCTTGCCGCTCATATTCCTTTCCCCATGGCACACGACCAAGGCGTGCTGCGTTATCCCGTCATCTGCCGCACGCCATTTGCCTTGCCAGACAGAACACCAGAGCCCTTGTCCTTACCAGGAACGCCCGATCTTCGGGGTTTAGCCCAGAGAGCCCAGATCCCCACCCAATTGAGCCTTTCTTCAAGGCATTCAAGGAAAATACCGGCCACAGGGCGCAGGCAAACCGCCGAGAGGGCCTTGACCGGGCTTCCCGTACAGCGTCCGAAGAGCAGATGACCCCTTCGGTCACCAGAGGGGATGCCACAGGCCGCCATGCTGACAGCACAAACAGCCCGATATGCCCTGCCGAATGCAGTGCCGGGCACGCGGGTACAGGGAATGGCTTGTTGGCGGTGGCGAGAACACGTAAGGCGGCCAACGGGCCCCTCCCGGGAAATCACACAGGGGGATCCGAGCACTGTCAGTGCCATGACACGGCGAGAAGGTGCAGGGCGCCTGACGCGCGCGCAAATAAAAAGCGCCCTCCGAAGAGGGCGCCTGTGCAGAGCGGAAAGTCTGAGGGGATCAAGCTTCGCGGCTGGGGACCGGGGCGGCATCCAGCAGGCTCTCATCCTCGGCCATGCAGGCGGCCGCAGTGAACAGCACGTCGGTGGAGCTGTTGAGGGCCGTTTCGGCGGAATCCTGCAACACCCCGATGATGAAGCCAACGGCCACCACCTGCATGGCGATGTCGTTGCTGATACCGAACAGGCTGCACGCCAGCGGGATCAGCAGCAGGGAGCCGCCCGCCACACCGGAAGCGCCACAGGCACTGATGGTGGCGACGACGGAGAGCAGAATGGCGGTTGCCATGTCCACTTCCATCCCCAGGGTATGCACCGCCGCCATGGAGAGCACGGTAATGGTGATGGCGGCGCCGGCCATGTTGATGGTGGCCCCCAGCGGGATGGAGACCGCATAGGTGTCTTCCGGCAGGCGCAGCCTCTCGGCCAGGGCCATGTTGACCGGAATGTTGGCGGCGGAGCTGCGGGTGAAGAAGGCGGTCACACCGCTCTCTTTCAGGCAGGTCAGCACCAGGGGATAGGGGTTGCGCTTGATCTTCCAGAAGACGATGAGCGGATTGACCACGAAGGCGATGAACAGCATGCAGCCGATCAGTACCACCAGCAGCTGGGCATAGCCAAACAGCGCATCGAAGCCGGTTTCAGCCAGGGTGGAGGCAACCAGGCCCAGGATGCCGAGTGGAGCGCAACGGATCACGGCCTTGACGATGGCGGAAACCCCGTGGGACACATCGGAAATCAGTGATTTGGTGCTCTCATTGGCGTGACGCATGGCGATACCAAGGCCGATGGCCCAGGCCAGGATGCCGATATAGTTGGCTTCCAGCAGTGCTTTCACCGGGTTGGTCACCACGTTGAACAGCAGGGTCTGCAGCACTTCCGTGATGCCCCCCGGCGGCGTGATCTCGGTAGCGCCTGCCACCAGATGCAGGTTGGAGGGGAAGAGGAAGCTCGCCACCACTGCCACGGCAGCCGCCAGGAAGGTACCCAGCACATAGAGCAGCAGGATCGGTTTCATGTTGGTCTTCTGACCCTGCTTGTGGCCGATGATCGCCGACATCACCAGCACGAAGACCAGCAGCGGCGCCACGGCCTTCAGGGCGCCGACGAACAGGCTGCCGAGCAGACCCGCCGCCTTGGCCCACTCGGGCATGAACATCGCAAGAAGGATACCGAATACCAGACCGACTAGGATCTGGCTAACCAGACTGGTGCTGTTGACCAGTCGAATGAGGGGGTGTTGTTGTGTCATCAAGTAGTCCCTGTGCACTCATGGTGCGTGAATCATTAGTCCTGTTGGCAACCAGCCCCGCGCATTGGCACCGGTCCGTTGACGGTGACGCCGTGGGCAGCTCTTCTGGTGGATCTGTCCCGTTCGCGTGGGGTTGCGGACAAGAATATCCCATCTGCCATGGTTTTTTTCCACATAATCACTGAAAAATATCAGGGTTACCTCACAAAAAATCTACAACAATGTGATAACACAATATCAACCACGGTCAAAATGTCACCAAACCAGTCCGATCATCGGCCACCACTGGGCCAGAAGTGATATGATGACGCCCTTTTTCAGGGAGCCTTGCCATGATCACCTCTTTATTGACCCGACACTTCGGCTTTGATCGCTTGCGGCCCGGGCAGGAAGCGGTGATCAGTCGTCTGCTGGCCGGCAAGAGCGCCGCAGCCATCTTCCCGACTGGCGCGGGGAAATCCCTCTGTTATCAATTGCCCGCCCTCGCACTGCCCCACCTGACCCTGGTCATCTCTCCCCTGCTGGCCCTGATGCACGATCAGCTCGCCTTTTTGCGCAGCAAGGGGATCGCCGCCGCCACTCTGGACTCCAGCCAGACAGCGGAAGAGAGCCGGCGCGTGATGCAGCAGGCCAGCGATGGCCAGCTCAAGATCCTGATGATTTCGGTGGAGCGCCTCAAAAATGAGCGCTTTCGCCGCTTCATCGCCCACATCCCCCTGTCACTGCTGGTGGTGGACGAGGCCCACTGCATCTCGGAGTGGGGCCACAACTTTCGCCCCGACTACCTCAAGCTGCCGGATCATCGCCGTGAACTGGCCATTCCCCAGGTGCTGTTGCTGACCGCCACCGCCACCCCGGCCGTCATGGCGGACATGCAGGCAAAATTTGCCATCGACCGGGACGATCTGGTGGTCACCGGTTTCTACAGACCCAATCTGGATCTGGCCGTCCTCCCGCTGGCCGGCAGTGCCCGCGATACATGGCTGCGCGAGGAGCTGCACCGGAATCCGGCCGCCCCCACCATCGTCTACGTGACTCTGCAACACAGCGCAGAGCAGTGCGCCGCGCAGCTACAGGCCAGCGGCATCCGGGCATGCGCCTACCATGCGGGGCTCGATCCCGCCCTGCGCAGCCAGATCCAGCATGACTTCATGGCTGGCAGACTCGACTGCATCGTGGCCACCATCGCCTTTGGCATGGGCATCGACAAGGCCGACATTCGCCGGGTCATTCACTACGACCTGCCCAAGTCCATCGAGAACTACAGCCAGGAGATAGGCCGCGCCGGACGTGACGGGCTTCCCTCCCGCTGCACCGTGCTGGCGAGCCGCGCCCAGTTGCCGGTACTGGAAAACTTCGTCTATGGGGATACGCCGGACAGGGACGCCATCGCGCACTTGCTCGATATCGTGCGCCAGAGCGGCGCCGAGTGGGAATTCAGCCTGCTGCGCCTCTCCAACGAGACCAACATTCGCCAACTGCCCCTCAAGACCCTGCTGGTCTATCTGGAGATGGCGGGGGTCATTGCACCGGCCTACAGCTACTTTGCCGAGTACCGTTTCAGGTTCGTACTGGAAAAACAGGCGATCCTCGCTCGTTTCAATTCCGAACGCCGCCAGTTCCTGGAGCAGGTCTTTGCCTGCGCCCCCCAGGCGCGCACCTGGTGCACCATGGACTTCGAGGCGCTGTGGCAGGGATATCAGGGAGAACGCCAGCGCGCCGCGGCGGCGCTGGACTACCTGCAGCAGCAGGGTTGGATCGAGCTTGAAAGCAAGCAGATGACCGAGCTCTATCGGGTGCTGAGCCAGCAAATCGATACCGTGACCCTGGCCGAAGAGCTGCATGGATTGTTTGAAAAGAAAGAGCAGAGCGAGCTGGCCCGCCTTCAGGCACTGCTGGCCTTTTTCACCTCGACCACCTGCCTCAGCCATGAGCTTGCCCGCTATTTTGCCGACGACGCCGCCCCCGAGCGCTGCGGGCACTGTTCCGTCTGCCGGGGAGAGATCGCCGTGTTGCCGCCGTTGCCATCACCGGGCTTGCCCAACGAGCACGGTTTGCGCGCCTGGTGCGATCCGCTGATCGCCCTGTGCCATCAGCGCCATCCCAGGATCCTGACCCGTTTCCTGTGTGGCATCGCCACCCCGCTGACCACCCGTCTAAAGGCCAGGGATCTGGCCGGTTTTGGCCAGTTGGCGAACCATCCCTTCGCCGAGGTGCTGGCGGTGGTGTCAGCCCTCTATCCCGCCGAATCCTGAGCTTGCAGGTTTGGCGCCGTTCAGGCGCTGAAAAAATAAGACCCTCGCGGATGCGAGGGTCAAGCCAACGGAAACGTGCTTAAACAGAGCTTAGTATCTGCACAATCACCCACTCTCTTGCTAAAGCGATGACTGCTCGACACAGGACCAATCTAGAGCAGCCAGAATGTAGCGTCAATGTAAAAATTAGAGCAAAAGCACCAAGCAAGTAACATTACGTTGACGTAAGCGACACGTCTTTTTACCCTCTATTCCCTGCCGCCCTTGCCCTTGCTGGCACCGCCCCCTGACAAAACAGAGCGTCACCATTTTCTCCCTCTGGCACACAAAGATTTATTTTTTATGTCTTTGACATTTGCATCACTGTCGTGGCAAAAATAATTTAACAGTCAGTAACATAGGTATGTCACTTACTGCTTCTTCCCGCACGAGGATCGGGAAGCTCCCGCACAAACTTAAACCAATGATGGCGATGGATTACTGGGGGCTGTTGACTAGGCTTAAGAGGTAAACAGAACAAAAGTAGTGATCCACTCTTTTTCAGGGCAAGCGACTATAACGAGGGCTAAGTTATGGGCATCTTCGAGCACTATCAACAGCGGTATGAGAAGGCCAGAGAGGAGGAGTACAGCATCCAGGAGTTTCTGGATATGTGCAAACAGGACAAATCCTGCTACGCCTCTGCCGCCGAACGTCTGCTGACCGCCATCGGCGAGCCGGAAATGATCGACACCTCGACCAATCCACGTCTCAGCCGTCTCTTTTCCAACCGCGTCGTCGCGCGTTATCCCGCTTTCAAAGACTTCTATGGCATGGAAGAAGCCATCGAACAGATTGTCTCCTATCTCAAACATTCCGCTCAGGGTCTGGAAGAGAAGAAACAGATCCTCTATCTGCTCGGACCGGTTGGCGGCGGTAAATCCTCGCTGGCAGAGAAACTCAAATCCCTGATGCAAAAAGTGCCCATCTATCGCATCAAGGGCTCACCAGTGAATGATCACCCCTTCTGCCTGTTTGACATCGACGAAGATGGCGAAATCCTCGAGAAGGAGTACGGCATCCCTCGCCGTTATCTGCGCCCCATCATGTCTCCCTGGGTCGCCAAGCGCCTTCACGAGTTTGGCGGCGACATCACCAAGTTCAAGGTGGAGAAGGTGAACCCCTCCATCCTCGATCAGATCGCCATCGCCAAAACCGAACCGGGGGACGACAACAACCAGGACATCTCCTCCCTGGTCGGCAAGGTCGATATCCGCATGCTGGAACACTTCGCCCAGGATGATGCCGATGCTTACTCCTACTCCGGTGCGCTATGCAAGGCAAACCAGGGGATGATGGAGTTCGTCGAGATGTTCAAGGCCCCCATCAAGGTGCTGCACCCGCTGCTGACGGCGACGCAAGAGGGGAACTACAACGGTACCGAAGGGCTCTCCGCCCTCCCCTTCGACGGCATCCTGCTGGCCCACTCCAACGAATCCGAGTGGCAGCAGTTCCGCAACAACAAGAACAACGAAGCCTTCCTCGACCGTGTTTACATCGTCAAGGTGCCCTACTGCCTGCGCGTCTCGGAAGAGGTGAAGATCTATGAAAAACTGCTGTTCAACAGCGAGCTGACCGAGGCCAAATGCGCACCGGGTACTCTGGAGTTGCTGGGCCAGTTCTCGGTGCTGTCGCGGCTCAAGGAGCCGGAAAACTCCAGCCTCTATTCCAAGATGCGAGTCTATGACGGCGAGAGTCTCAAAGACACGGATCCCAAAGCGAAAAGCTATCAGGAGTACCGGGATTATGCGGGGGTTGACGAGGGCATGAACGGCCTTTCCACCCGTTTCGCGTTCAAGATCCTCTCCCGTGTCTTCAACTTCGACCACGCGGAAGTGGCAGCCAACCCGGTGCACCTCTTCTATGTGCTGGAGCAGCAGATAGAGCGCGAGCAGTTCCCGCAAGAGCTGCACGATCGCTATCTGGAGTTCATCAAGGGTTACCTGACTCCGCGCTACGTCGAGTTCATCGGCAAGGAGATCCAGACCGCCTACCTCGAGTCGTATTCAGAGTACGGTCAGAACATCTTCGATCGCTACGTCACCTACGCCGACTTCTGGATCCAGGATCAGGAGTATCGTGACCCAGAAACCGGCCAGCTGTTTGACAGAGCGTCTCTCAACAGCGAGCTGGAGAAAATTGAAAAACCTGCCGGGATCAGCAACCCGAAAGATTTCCGCAACGAAATCGTCAACTTCGTGCTGCGTGCCCGGGCCAACAATGCAGGCCGTAACCCCAACTGGACCAGTTACGAGAAGCTGCGCACCGTGATCGAGAAGAAGATGTTCTCCAACACGGAAGAGCTGCTGCCGGTTATCTCCTTCAACAGCAAAACCTCGGCTGAGGAGCAGAAGAAGCACGATAACTTTGTCGAACGGATGATGGAGAAAGGCTACACACGTAAACAGGTGCGGCTGCTCTCCGAGTGGTATCTCAGGGTACGCAAGTCATCCTGACCCTGCCGTGTTCAAGGGGGAGTTATGGCGCATTTTATCGACCGCAGGCTCAACGGCAAAAACAAAAGCGCTGTCAATCGGCAGCGCTTCATCCGCCGCTACAAGAAGCAGATAAAACAAGCGGTCTCGGATGCTGTCTCCAAGCGCAGCATTCAGGACGTGGACAAGGGTGAGAGCATCAGCATCCCGACCAAGGACATCGGGGAACCCCATTTTCATCAGGGTCATGGCGGCAAACGGGAGATGGTGCATCCAGGCAACGACCAGTTCGTATCTGGTGACAAGATTGACCGGCCCAAAGGGGGTGGCGGCGGCCAAGGGAGTGGCGAGGGCCAGGCTTCGGATCAAGGAGAGGGAGTCGATGATTTCGTCTTCCAGATCTCCAAGGACGAGTACCTGGACTTGCTGTTCGAGGATCTGGAGCTGCCGCGGCTGCAAAAGACCCAGCTCAACCAGCTGATGGAGATGAAGACCTATCGGGCCGGCTACACCTCCAACGGGGTGCCTGCCAACATCAACGTGGTGCGCTCCCTGCAAAATTCGCTGGCGCGGCGCATGGCGCTGCAGGCAGGCAAGAAACGTCAGTTGCGTGAACTGGAGGAGCGCCTGGCCCAGCTGGCTTGCGAGCCCAACGACCATTTCGCCGAAATGGCGCAACTTGAAAAAGAGATCAGGGAGCTGAAACGACGCATCGATGCGGTCCCCTTTATCGACACCTTCGACCTCAAATTCAACAACTTTGTCAAACGGCCCGTCCCCTCGAGCCAGGCGGTGATGTTCTGCCTGATGGACGTCTCCGGTTCCATGGATCAGGCTACCAAGGAGATGGCCAAGCGTTTCTATATCCTGCTTTATCTATTCCTGAGCCGGACTTACAAGAATGTCGAGGTGGTCTACATCCGCCACCACACCCAGGCCAAGGAGGTGGACGAGCACGAGTTCTTCTACTCCCAGGAGACCGGCGGCACCATCGTCTCCAGTGCGCTCAAGATGATGAACGACATCATCAACGAACGTTATCCCGCCAACCAGTGGAACATCTATGCGGCGCAGGCCTCTGATGGTGACAACTGGGCCGATGACTCACCCCAGTGCAGGGAGATCCTGATGCGCGACATCATGCCGCGGGTGCGTTACTACTCCTACATCGAGATCACTACCCGCGCCCACCAGACCCTGTGGCACGAATATGAGGCGGTGGCAGAGCAATACGCCCACTTCGCCATGGAGCACATTCGCAAGGTCGAGGACATTTATCCGGTGTTCCGGGAATTGTTCAAGAAGCAAGCGGCTTGAGGGATCACATATGGTAGAAACCGCAAGAAAGATAGCGCCGCTGGACGATGGTCCTGACTGGAACTTCGATCTGCTGGAGCTTTATCACCAGGAGATAGCCCGGGTCGCCAAATTCTATCGGCTCGACACCTATCCCAACCAGATCGAGGTGATCACTGCAGAGCAGATGATGGATGCCTACTCCAGTGTCGGCATGCCCATCGGTTATCAACACTGGTCATTCGGCAAGCGCTTTATCCACACCGAGCGCAACTACAAGCGCGGCCAAATGGGACTGGCCTACGAGATCGTCATCAACTCGGACCCCTGCATCGCCTATCTGATGGAAGAGAACACCATGCCGATGCAGGCGCTGGTCATGGCCCACGCCTGCTATGGTCACAACTCCTTCTTCAAGAACAACTATCTGTTCAAGGCCTGGACCGATGCCTCCTCCATCATCGACTACCTGTTGTTTGCCAAGAACTACATCACCGAGTGCGAGGAAAAACACGGCATCGATGCGGTGGAGAAACTGCTTGACTCCTGCCATGCCCTGATGAACTTCGGGGTGGATCGTTACAAGCGGCCCCAGAAGATTTCTCTGGCCGAGGAGAAACGGCGCCAGAAGGCGCGGGAAGATTATCTGCAAACCCAGGTCAATGAGCTGTGGCGTACCCTGCCCAAGCAGCACAAGATTGCCGGGGTGGAAGACAGGCGCTATCCTGCCGAGCCTCAGGAGAACATCCTCTATTTCATCGAAAAGAATGCCCCCCTGCTCGAGCCCTGGCAGCGCGAGGTGGTGCGTATCGTGCGCAAGATCAGTCAGTACTTCTACCCGCAGAAGCAGACGCAGGTGATGAACGAGGGCTGGGCCACCTTCTGGCACTACACCATTCTCAACCACCTCTATGACGAGGGAAAAATCAGCGATCGCTTCATGCTGGAGGTACTGCACAGCCACACCAACGTGGTCTATCAGCCCCCCTACAACAGCCGGTATTACTCGGGGATCAACCCCTACGCCCTTGGCTTTGCCATGTTCACGGACCTGCGTCGCATCTGCGAACACCCGACCGAGGAGGACAGATACTGGTTCCCCGATTACGCTGGCACCAACTGGGTCGAGACATTGCATTTCGCCATGCAGAACTTCAAGGACGAAAGCTTCATCAGCCAGTTCCTCAGTCCCAAGGTGATGCGCGACATGAAGCTCTTTGCCATCGATGACGACGATCTGAAGAACTACCTCAAGGTGTCCGCCATTCACAATGAAGAGGGCTACCGACTGGTGCGTAGCACCCTGTCCGCTCAATACAACCTGAGCAACCTGGAGCCCAACATTCAGGTCTACAACGTGGCAGTGAAAGGCGATCGCTCCCTGACCCTGCGCTATGTTCCCCACAACCGCATCCCCCTTGGCGAGTCACGCCACGAGGTGCTCAAGCATCTGCATCAGCTGTGGGGCTTCGATGTGGTGCTGGAGCAGGACAATGGCGAGCTATCCGCAGATATCATCGGCCGTTGTCCGGACCGCAAGAGCATGACCTGACGTCAGTGCCGGGCATAAAAAAACGCGCCATCAGGCGCGTTTTTCTTGGATCAGGGCAATCAGTTGTCACACAGGTTGCTTGGCATGTCCTGACGCAGACGGGTCCAAAGCTTGCCAGACTCGATGCCGTACTGGCGTACTGTCATGAACACGGCTTCGTGATCCTTGGTTTCGGCCAGCTTGCGCAGCGTCTTGTAGTAGGCATCTGCGGTTTCCCGCGCCTGTTTGTCCGAGAAGTAGTAGCGGCCAACCCGGCTGTACAAGCCCTTGAAACCGTTGAGAATCAAGGCATAGATGGGGTTGCCCGAGGCAAATGAAAGCTGGTGATGCAAACGGTAGTCGAAGTCCGCATAGGCCTCGGCCGTGTTCTCCACATCATCGGCACCCCGCAAGATCTCGGCGGCCTGTTCCGGGTTGTTGCGAATGGCGCCACGGATGAAGATGGTGCAGATGTTGGTCCGGGCGGAGAGCAGCTGTGCCACCAGATCCGGCACCTTGTCCTGATCGAGACGTGCCAGTGTCTCCAGAATGTTGAGACCGGAGGTTTCCCAGAAATTGTTGACCTTGGTCGGTTTGCCATGCTGGATGGTGAGCCAGCCATCACGGGCAAGGCGCTGCAACACTTCACGCAAGGTAGTGCGAGTCACGCCGATCAATTCGGACAGCTCGCGCTCCGCCGGCAGAATGGATCCAGGAGGAAAGCGATTGTTCCAGATGGACTCGATGATGTATTCCTCGGCAAACCCGGCAGGGCTTTGCGCTTTAATGACCATGTAATGACTCTGTTGTAGTGCGTAAAAAGGCCCCCGAATAATAGCAAAGCCGGTCATGCTGGCAAGCAGAAGGTCGGTCCTCTGCTCACATTACCCCGATCTTTTTGTTAAAAATATGTATACAGCAACAAGTGGGGAGTCAACCAACACCAAATGATGGGGATATAAGCGTTTGCTCGCTGGGCAAGTTCGGCGAGCTTATTTATAGTTATCGCTCCCTTGATTAAAATCATGTGCAATCAATCTGATACAGGTGAATATCCGGATGTTCGGCTCGGGTCGGGCTCGACTGCATAGACGCAGATATCAACAACAGAACAGAGAACCGTCATTATGCCAATCAGCCTAGGGCGCGCGTTTACAAAGAACTTTTTGGGCAATGCTCCGCGATGGTACAAAATTGCCATCGTTCTATTCCTGCTGATCAACCCGGTCATTTTCTACGTTGATCCCTTCCTGGCCGGCTGGCTGCTGGTTGTCGAGTTCATTTTCACCCTGGCCATGGCCCTCAAGTGCTATCCGCTGCAACCGGGCGGACTCCTGGCCATCGAAGCCGTGCTCATCGGCATGACCTCCGCCAACCAGATAAAGCATGAGCTGGTGGCCAATATCGAAGTGCTTCTGCTGCTGGTCTTCATGGTGGCCGGCATCTACTTCATGAAGCAGTTGCTGCTCTACGTCTTTACCAAGATGCTGGTGCGCATCCACTCCAAAACGTTGCTTTCTCTCGCCTTCTGCCTGGTGTCTGCCTTCCTCTCCGCGTTCCTTGATGCCCTGACCGTGATCGCCGTGGTCATCAGCGTCGCCACCGGCTTCTACGCCATCTACCACAAGGTGGCCTCCCGGGATGAGTCCGGCAATCTGCATCATGATGACGAAGAGATTGACGAGCTCTCCCGCCAGCATCTGAACGAGTTTCGTGCTTTCCTGCGCAGCCTGATGATGCACGCCGCCATCGGTACCGCCCTGGGGGGCGTCTGCACCCTGGTCGGCGAACCCCAGAACCTCATCATCGGTGAACAGGCCGGGTGGCACTTCGGTGAATTTGCCATTCGCATGGCACCAGTCACCATTCCGGTCTTCATCTGCGGCCTGCTGACCTGCATCCTGGTCGAAAAATTCCGCTGGTTCGGTTATGGCGCCCGCTTGCCCGAGCCCGTGCGTCACATCATGGAATCCTACGAGCGCGACGAAGACGCACAACGTACCCCGCAGGACAAGGCCAAGCTGATCGTCCAGGCGCTGATTGCCACCTGGCTTATCACGGGTCTTGCCCTCCATCTGGCTGCAGTTGGGCTGATCGGCCTGACGGTCATCGTGCTCGCGACGGCGTTCACCGGCGTGACTGAAGAACACGCGCTTGGCAAGGCATTCCAGGAGGCTTTGCCATTCACCGCCCTGCTCACCGTCTTTTTCAGCGTGGTGGCGGTCATCATCGATCAACAGCTGTTCAAGCCGGTGATCCAGTGGGTACTGGCGGCCAAGCCGGAGGATCAGCTTGCCCTCTTCTACCTAGCAAACGGTCTGCTCTCCATGGTCAGTGACAACGTCTTCGTCGGCACCGTCTACATCAACGAGGTGAAGACCGCCCTGATCAACGGCGCCATCAACCGGGAGCATTTTGATCTGCTGGCCGTGGCCATCAACACGGGCACCAACCTGCCGTCGGTCGCCACCCCCAATGGCCAGGCCGCATTCCTGTTCATGCTCACCTCGGCCCTCGCTCCCCTGCTGCGCCTCTCTTATGGCCGTATGGTCTGGATGGCGCTGCCCTATACCCTGGTGCTGGGGCTTGTCGGCTTTTTCTCCGTGGAACTGCTCCTCGGTCCTGCAACCGAATGGTTCTATCAGGCAGGGTGGTTGCTGGATCATGGGGCACTGCCACTGCCCACCCCGTCCACACACTGATCATGAAAGGGGCTGTTCGACCCCTTTCTTTTCAGATGGGGCTCTGCTCTAATTCAGCCACTATTTTTCTCTGAGAGATCAATCATATGATCGAGTATCTTCGCCGCATTGCCAGTCATCGTCTGGCCTGGGGATTGCTGGCAGCCTCCGCTTTCGCGCTGGAACTCTGCGCCCTCTTCTTCCAGCACGTGTTGGGTTTGCACCCTTGCGTGATGTGCATTTATGAACGTATCGCCCTCCTCGGCGTACTCACGGCCGGCCTCCTCGGCATGGTCGCGCCAGAGCGCTGGTACCTGCGCTGGAGTGCCATGCTCCTGTGGGGTTACAGCGCCTTCTGGGGCCTGAAACTGGCGCTCAAGCATGTGGATTACCAGATGAACCCCTCCCCCTTCAACGTATGCGAGGGATTTGTTGACTTCCCTGCCTGGGCACCACTGGATAAGTGGGTTCCCTGGATGTTCTACCCGGACGGCGACTGCAGCGAGATCAGCTGGCAGTTCCTCGGTTTCTCCATGCCGCAGTGGCTCGTGGTCATCTTTGCCGCCTATCTGCTGGTGTTCGTCATCGTGGCTGCTGGCAACCTGATAAAAGGGCGCTGCTGCAACTAGTTCGTCACTCGACCCTAAGAAGGGAGCCCATGGCTCCCTTTTTATTTCCTCTTTATCGCCTCACGACCCCATGCCCAGAGGGCCGGATCTCCTTCTCCCTGTTCTGCCAATGAAGTGGCTGCCTGCGGGTGTGCATCATCGTAACAGGCCACAAGCGGGTCAAAGGGCGCAGCAGCGACCTGCCACTCGGCCTACCAACAAGAAGGGAGCCATCGGCTCCCTTCTTTCATGTCGTGCACGGCGATGTCACGCGCCTTCGGAGGTAGCCTTGCTGGCACTTCTCCTGGCCTTCACCATGCCGATCACCATGGGCAACAAGGAGACCGCGATGATGCCGAAGATGAGCAGGGTAAAGTTGTGGCGCACTACCGGCAGATTGCCAAAGAAGTGGCCGGCATAGACGAAGGAGAGCACCCACAAGAGCCCCCCCACCAGGTTGAACGCCAGGAAGCGGGGATAGGTCATGGCCCCCATGCCCGCCACGAAGGGGGCGAAGGTGCGCACTATGGGCAGGAAGCGGGTGATGATGATGGTCTTGCCGCCATGCTTGGCATAGAAGGCATGGGTCTTGACCAGATAGTCCCGGCGAAAGATTTTGGAATCGGGGTTGCGAAACAGCTGCTCACCGAAGAAGTGGCCTATGGTGTAGTTCACCACGTTGCCGAGCACCGCGGCGATGATCAGCACGGCGGCTAGGGTGTGCACGTCCAACACGCTGCCCACGGTGAGGGCACCTGCAGCAAACAACAGGGAGTCCCCCGGCAGGAAGGGAGTCACCACCAGCCCGGTTTCACAGAAGATGATGAGAAACAGGATGGCGTATACCCAGACGCCATAGTTCTCGAACAGCTCTTTCAGATGCACGTCAACGTGCAGAATAAAGTCGATGGCAAAGAGGATCAGATCCATTTTTTGGTACCCATGAAGTGAACGGCGTGGAGTCTACGCCAATGAGACCTGGCTCACAATCTCCCCATGGTCCCCTTTTTCGAATCCCATGAAGGGAGTCATTCAGTCCCCCCTTCTTTTCCCCTCTCCCTGAACGTAGGCTTCTGCTCACTCGGCCTTGTCCAGAGCGGCCAGCACCTCGCCGGGCAAGCATTTCTCCCAGCCCCACAAGAGGAGCAGCAACAAGGTAGCGTCGTCGAGCCAGCCAAGGAGAGGCACCACATCGGGGACAACGTCCACCGGGCTGATGCCATAGAGCAGAATAAGGATCACCAGCCCCTTCGCCCACCAGGGCGTGCCTGGGTGGCGAAAGCCTTGATAGAGGCGGCGCAAACGCCGCCAGATGAGCCAGCGTCTGGTGCTCATGACTCGATCAGCTCGCCGCGCAGCCGCTGGATCTGATCCCGCAGCGCCGCCGCCTGTTCGAACTCCAGATCACGCGCATGCTGGAACATCTGCTCTTCCATCCGCTTGATCTCCTTGCTGATCTCGCTGGCAGAGCGGGCATGGTACTCCCCTTGCGGTTCGGCAGCCTTGCGACTCCCCTTGCCCGCCTTGCCCGCCGTGCGGCTGCCCCCCATGTCCATCACATCGCCGATGGCCTTGTTGAGCCCCTTCGGCACGATGCCGTGTTCCAGGTTGTGGGCGTGTTGCAGGGCGCGGCGCCGCTCGGTCTCTTCGATCGCAACCTTCATGGAGTTGGTGATGGTATCCCCGTAAAGGATCACCTTGCCGTTGAGGTTGCGCGCTGCCCGGCCGATGGTCTGGATGAGGGAGCGGGTGGAACGCAGGAAGCCCTCTTTATCCGCATCCAGAATGGCCACCAGGGAGACTTCCGGCATGTCGAGTCCTTCGCGCAGCAGGTTGATGCCCACCAAGACGTCGAACTTGCCAAGGCGCAGGTCGCGGATGATTTCCACCCGCTCCACGGTATCAATATCCGAGTGCAGATAGCGCACCCGTACCTCGTGATCCGCCAGGTATTCGGTCAAGTCCTCCGCCATCCGCTTGGTCAGTGTCGTGACCAGCACCCGCTCCTCCACCGCCACCCGCTTGCGGATCTCGGAGAGCAGATCGTCCACCTGGGTGCTGACCGGCCGCACTTCCACCTCAGGATCGAGCAGGCCGGTGGGACGCACCACCTGCTGCACCACGTCACCGCCTGACTTCTCCAGCTCGTAGGGGCCGGGGGTCGCCGAGACGAACACCGTCTGGGGCATCAGCGCCTCGAACTCGTCGAACTTGAGGGGCCGGTTGTCCAGCGCCGAGGGAAGGCGGAAGCCGTACTCCACCAGGGTCTCCTTGCGGGATCTGTCCCCTTTGAACATGGCGCCGATCTGCGGCACCGTGACGTGGGATTCGTCGATGATGAGCAGGCCGTCCCCCGGCAGGTAGTCAAACAGGGTGGGCGGCGGCTCACCCGGTGCGCGGCCGGAGAGGTAGCGGCTGTAGTTCTCTATACCGGAGCAGTAACCCAGCTCCTGCATCATCTCCATGTCGAACTGGGTGCGTTGGCTGATGCGCTGCTCCTCCACCAGCTTGTTGAGGTTCATCAGCTGCTCGCGCCGCCCCTTGAGCTCCTCCTTGATGTGCTCGATGGCACCCAGAATGGTCTCCCGCGGGGTGGCGTAGTGGGTCTTGGGGTAGATGGTGTAACGCACCACCGTCTGCTCGATGGCGCCGGTCAAGGGATCGAACAGGGAGAGGCGTTCTACCTCTTCATCAAACAGCTCCACCCGCAGGGCCAGCTTGTCCGATTCGGCGGGGTAGATGTCGATCACCTCCCCCCGCACCCGGAAGGTGCCGCGCTGGAAGGCCATGTCGTTGCGGGTGTACTGCAGTTCGGCGAGGCGGCGCAGGATATCCCGCTGATTGATCACGTCCCCCACTTTGAGGTGCAGCATCATGCTGAGGTAGGCCTGGGGATCCCCCAGACCATAGATGGCCGATACCGAGGCGACGATCACCACGTCGCGCCGCTCCAGCAGCGCCTTGGTGGCTGACAGCCGCATCTGCTCGATGTGATCGTTGATGGAGGCATCCTTCTCGATGAAGGTGTCCGTGGTCGGCACATAGGCTTCGGGCTGGTAGTAATCGTAATAAGAGACGAAATACTCCACCGCGTTGTCGGGGAAGAACTCCTTCATCTCCCCATAGAGCTGGGCCGCCAGGGTCTTGTTGGGGGCCAGGATCATGGTGGGACGATTAAGAGTCGCGATGACGTTGGCCATGGTAAAGGTCTTGCCCGAACCGGTCACCCCGAGCAGGGTCTGGTGGGCCAGTCCCGACTCGATGCCATCGAGCAGCTGGGCGATGGCCCTCGGCTGATCCCCGGCGGGTTGAAACTGGCTGGCCAACTGGAATAACTTGCTCATGACGACTCCCGGCAAAAAACGGCAAGGGAGCAGTGTACCCCGAGTTGAAGGAGCTGGGTATCCGCTCACCCTCCCTGATGGCTATTGACCCTGAAATACGACCTCTGTATGATGCACCTCCTTGCCTGATGTTCCCCCGTAGTTCAGTCGGTAGAACGGCGGACTGTTAATCCGTATGTCACTGGTTCAAGTCCAGTCGGGGGAGCCAATTCCTCACCATCTCGGTGCAAGTTATCCACTTTAGTGCTTTCCTCTTCCAATTTTAATGCACAAGCCCTCCCCTGCGGCCTGACTCCCTTTTGATCTCCCGTTACTGACCAGCAGCGTTTTGTTCTGCTGCGTATAACTATTTGATTTTTATAGAAACAATTTATTGCAGGTATTTTTTGAACAGTCCTTGCAGCCCAGTATTGGCGCGGCTTTCAGCCTGATCGCCAAGTTTCATAAACAGGGTTATCCACAGTTTCTGTGGGTAACTTGACCAAAGCCACGGTTCATCTGGGCTGGCAGCCATTGTCCCCGGTTTGCGATGGCTGCCCCCGTTCTTCCCCATTTTCTGCTGTTTTTCCCTTCCCCCCTAAATGGGATGAATCGACTCGCGGTGCTGCCTGTGGGGGATTTTTTTTCGCTATGCCGCGTCCTGCGGGTCAGCCCTCGCCGGATGAGTCATGAGTCTCTTTTGTTACCCTTCAATTTCCTCAGTGGAAAATGCTGAAAAACATGCCCGTTTGCTCCCCATGCAGCAGGTAATAAATTGTCCACAGGAGCGTCATCCCCTCTCTGCTCGACAGCATATTTCACTCATTGACAGCGGGCCTTGCAGCGTAAAATAGAGGTGTTTTCCCCAGCCCCCCCTCGCATCCCTATCTTCATCGAAGAGACCAGCACTTAACTGGCTGTTAATCCGCTTTGGCGCTTCTTTCTTGATACAGGATCCGGCACAATATCGGCCTCACTTTTATCCTCGGTTTTTCCGGGCATGACCATAGATTTCGTGACACTGCTACATCAAAGCGACTCCCTGCTGCTGTTCGTGGTACTAGCCTTCGGGCTGCTGCTGGGCAAGGTACGCATCGGCAACTTCCAGATAGGCAACACCATAGGCGTGCTCTTCACCGCCCTGCTGTTTGGCCAGATGGGATTCCAGTTTTCCACCTCCACTGAAAACGTCGGCTTCATGCTGTTCATCTTCTGTGTGGGAATTGAAGCGGGGCCGCACTTTTTCAGCGTCTTCCTTCGCGACGGCATCCACTACATCACCCTGACCCTGGTGATCCTGCTGTCGGCCCTGCTGCTGACCGTGGGGCTCGCCAAGTTCTTTAATCTGGGGCCCGGCATGGCCGCCGGCATTCTGGCAGGTTCCCTCACCTCCACGCCGGCCCTGGTGGGGGCGCAGGACGCCCTGCGAAGCGGATTGCTCAACCTGCCCCACCAGACCGACATGCAGTCGGTGCTGGACAACATGGGCATCGGCTACGCCCTGACCTACCTGGTGGGGCTGGTGGGGCTGATGCTGGTGGTGCGCTACCTCCCCTCCCTGGCCAGGCTGGATCTCAATACCGAAGCGCAGAAGATTGCGCGCGAGCGGGGGCTGTCCGACAGCGAGAGCCGCAAGACCTATCTGCCCATCATCCGCGCCTATCGGGTCGGCCCAGAGCTCGCCGCCTGGATCGGGGGGCGTACCCTGCGGGAGACCGGCATCTATCCCCACACCGGCTGCTATGTGGAGCGCATTCGCCGCAACGGCATCCTGGCGAGCCCCGACGGTGATGCCGTCATTCAGGAAGGGGACGAGATAGCTCTGGTGGGCTACCCCGAGAGCCACGAGAAGCTCGACGTCAACTACCGCAACGGCAAAGAGGTGTTCGATCGCAACCTGCTTGACCTCCAGATCGTCACCGAAGAGATCGTGGTGAAGAACGATGCCGTGGTGGGTCGCCACCTGGTGGAGCTCAACCTCACCGAGAAGGGGTGCTTCCTGAACCGGGTGGTGCGCTCCCAGATCGAGATGCCGTTCGATCGCAATATCATGCTGCAAAAGGGTGACGTGCTGCAGATCAGCGGCGAGAAGCAGCGGGTCAAGCTGCTGGCCAACAAGATCGGCTTCATCAGCATCCACAGCCAGACCACGGATCTGGTAGCCTTTGCCACCTTCTTCGTGCTGGGGCTGCTCATCGGCTCCGTCTCCCTGGTGTTCGGCCAGATAGAGTTCGGCCTCGGCAATGCCGTCGGCCTGCTGCTGGCGGGGATCCTGATGGGCTACCTGCGGGCCAACCACCCCACGGTGGGCTATGTGCCGCCGGGGGCCCTGCGCCTTGCCAAGGATCTCGGGCTCGCTGTCTTCATGGTGAGTACCGGCCTCAAGGCGGGGGGCGGCATCCTTGATCACCTGAGCGAAGTGGGGATGGTGGTGCTCTTCTCCGGCATGCTGGTGACCACCTTGCCGGTGCTGGTAGGCTACCTGTTCGGTGTCTGGGTGCTCAAAATGAACCCAGCCCTGCTGCTCGGCGCCATCACGGGCGCACGTACCTGCGCCCCGGCCATGGACGTGGTGAACGAAGCGGCCAACAGCTCCATCCCGGCGCTCGGCTATGCCGGCACCTATGCGGTGGCCAACGTCATGCTGACCCTGGCGGGCTCCTTCATCATCGGCTTCTGGTTCTAGCCAAACGGGCCCGCAACACGCAGAAAAAGAGGAGCCTCGGGGCTCCTTTTTTCATGGGCGGGCACTCCTGGATGGAATAGTGGAAATCGTGCTATGGGGCCATCTCTATCAAACCCAATAAGCTAAATCACCCACAAGGCGCCACTTACACTCAATAAAACGAGCTAGGTGTAAGTGATGAAACGCGCATGGATGGTCGTGATCTGGTGGTTCTGCTCCCTGACGCCAGCCTGGGGGGCCGAATCCGGCAAGCAGGTGGCCCCCGAGGCAGAGACGGAGAAAAGCGCCCTGAGCTTTGAGGGGGACGAGCTTGCCAGACCCAGGCTGGGAGATCTCGACGTCATGCTGGAGCAGCGCACCATCCGAGTGCTCACCACCTACAACAAGACGGGGTTCTTCATCACCAAGGGCGTGCAGCGGGGCGTCACCTACGATGCCTTCATGCAGGTGGAAAAGCGTCTCAACGAACAGTTGCGCAAGCAAAAGGCGATCAAGCGCCACCTCAAGGTGCACTTCGTCTTCATTCCCGTGGCCCGGGAAGCGCTGCTGAGCTCCCTCATCGAGGGCAAAGGCGACATCGCCGCCGCCAATCTCACCATCACGGACAAGCGCAAGAAGCAGGGTATCGCCTTCACCGATCCCCTGCTTGAAAACGTGCGGGAGCTGCTCGTCTCCGGCCCCCTCTCCCCCAAGGTGGAAAGCGCCGCCGATCTCGGGGGCCAGCGCGTCTTCGTGCGCCCCTCCTCCAGCTACTACGAGAGCCTCATGGCCTACAACCAGGCCCGCAAGTCGGCGGGAGAGCCCCTCATCGACCTCCAACCCGCCTCGGAGGTACTCGAAGATGAAGATCTGGTGGAGATGGTGAACGCAGGCCTGCTCCCCTTCATCGTCATGGACGAGCACAAGGCCCGCTTCTGGCAAAAGATTTTCCCCGGGATCACCATTCACGACGCCCCCGTGTTCCGGGAAGGGGGCGTCATCGCCTGGGCGGTGCGCAAGGAGAGCCCCCAGTTGCTCGCCATGCTCAACGAGCAGATCAAGGCGCTGCGCGGCAAGGCGACGGGGGATGAGATCCTGGCCCGTTATCTCAAGCAGAACAAGTTCGTCAAAAGCGCCGCCGCCGAGGCGGAGCGCAAGAAATTCCTACAGGTGGTCGAGCTGTTCCGTGAATATGGCGAACGCTATGACATGGACTGGCTGCTGATGGCGGCCCAGGGCTACCAGGAGTCCGCCCTCAACCATCATGCCCGTAGCCATGTGGGCGCCATCGGCATCATGCAGATCATGCCCGCCACCGGCAAGGGGCTGAAGGTCGGCGACATCCGCCAGCTCGAGCCCAATATTCACGGGGGCGTCAAATACATGCGCTGGATGATCGATCACTACTATGCGGACGAGCCCATGACCGCCCTCGACAAGGCCCTCTTCTCGTTCGCCTCCTACAATGCCGGCCCCGCCCGGGTAGCCAGGCTCCGTGCCGAGGCCAGGAAACGGGGGCTGGATCCCAACGTCTGGTTCCACAATGTCGAGTACGTGGCGGCAGAGAAAATCGGCCCCGAGACGGTCACCTATGTGGGCAACATCTACAAGTACTACATCGCCTACAAGCTGGTGATGGAGCAGGTGGCTCTGCGCCAGCAGGCGAGCGATGCCCTGAAACAGGAGGCGAAGGAGGACATCAGCACATCGGCGGCGAAACCGACCCAGTGATCCTTGCCGGACGAGGCGCTCACGGGCGCCTCGTTTCTATACGCGCTCCCCTCTTCGGCCCAGGGCGGGAGCATACTTTGTTGGTTATTTAACCAAAGAATAGTTGTGCCCGATAATTGTCATCCCAGCTTGCTTTT
>NZ_JAPDBQ010000044.1:0-27441 GCF_027705325.1 Aeromonas sp. QDB18 | reverse complement strand
TCAGAAGTGAAACGCTGTAGCGCCGATGGTAGTGTGGCATTCGCCATGCGAGAGTAGGACACTGCCAGGCACCCAATTTTAGATTACGCATTGAGCGTGGTCTTTACCGGTTAGTGTGCTGATATGGCTCAGTCGGTAGAGCGCATCCTTGGTAAGGATGAGGTCCCCAGTTCGATTCTGGGTATCAGCACCATTAAATAAGAAAGCCTCCCAATCGGGAGGCTTTTTTGTATCTGCCTTTCAGCCATCCATCGCAAATTGCAGTCCTGCAATGTCGCACCTTCTTGTTGCTGACATATCCTCCCTTTCTATCCCGTATGCTTTCCGGGCGGCGCTTCTCTATTAAAGGGATCCGGGCTAAGTTGTGGATTGGCAAAGACAACCACGCTTTCGAAGGGGAAGAACATGCTGATTAGGAATGTGCGTTTGACGGGCAGGGAAGGGATGTGGCAAATCCTCTGTCAGGGAGGCGTGATCCGGGCCATTGAGCCCATGAGCACTCAGCTGCTCTCTGCCCGCGAGCTTGATGGTGAGCAAGGCCTTGTCATCCCCCCCTTTATCGAACCGCACATTCACCTCGATACCACCCAGACGGCTGGCGAGCCGAGCTGGAACCTCTCCGGCACCCTGTTCGAGGGGATCGAGCGTTGGGCCGAGCGCAAGGCGCTGCTGACCCATGAGGATGTGAAACAACGCGCCATCCAGACACTGAAATGGCAGATTGCCAACGGCATCCAGTTTGTCCGTACCCACGTGGATGTCTCCGACCCCAATCTGGTTGCTCTGAAGGCGATGCTGGAGGTGCGGGAGGAGATGAAGGAGTGGGTGGAGCTGCAGATAGTGGCCTTCCCACAGGAGGGGATCCTCTCCTACCCCAACGGCAAGGCATTGCTAGAAGAGTCCCTCAAGCTGGGGGCCGACGTGATCGGTGCCATCCCCCATTTCGAGTTTACCCGGGAGTACGGGGTCGAAAGTCTGCACTACGTCTTCGATCTTGCGGAGAAATATCAGGTTTTGGTGGATGTGCACTGCGACGAAATCGATGACGAACAGTCCCGCTTCATCGAGACGCTGGCAACCCTGGCCTACGAGCGCGGTATGGGCCATAGGGTAACCGCCAGCCACACCACCGCCATGCACTCCTACAACGGAGCCTATGCCTCGCGACTGTTCCGGCTGCTCAGGATGGCGGACATCAACTTCGTCGCCAATCCGCTGGTGAACATTCACCTGCAGGGGCGCTTCGACAGCTACCCCAAGCGTCGTGGCATCACCCGGGTGAAGGAGATGTTGGAGGCGAACATCAACGTCTGCTTCGGCCACGACGACGTGTTCGATCCCTGGTATCCCATGGGCACGGCCAACATGTTGCAGGTGCTGCATATGGGGCTCCATGTCTGCCAGATCATGGGCTACGAGCAGATCAACGACAGCCTCAAGTTGATCGGCAGCCACAGCGCCCGCACCCTGAACGTGCAGGATCGCTACGGCATCGAAGTGGGCAAGCCCGCCAGCCTGCTGATCCTTCCTGCTGAGAATGGTTTTGATGCGGTGCGCCGCCAGGTGCCGGTGCGTTATTCCATCCGCCATGGCAGAGTCATCGCCGATACTCGCCCGACCGAGACGACCCTCCACCTTGTGAATCCAGAACCGGTAGACTTTCGCCGCTAGGGTCTAGCCGGGTCGATTAATTGCCCGGCTGTCCCCTGCTGTCGAGATTTTGCATAATGCCAACCTGACACTCTTGGAGCCTGCTTGATGCAAACCTGGTTATTTGTCGCTGTCGGGGGCGCCTTCGGTGCCTGCCTGCGCTTTGGCATCGCCGAGCTGATGGCCTGGCTGCTGGGACGCCACTTTCCCTATGGCACCCTGGTGGTCAACGTGGTGGGTTCCTTCATCATGGGGATTGCCTATGCCCTGATCAGCCATGGTCATGTGGTGGAACACCCGATGAAGCCATTGCTGATGGTGGGTATCCTCGGCGCCCTGACCACCTTCTCCTCCTTTGCCCTCGACACGGTCGTGCTGGCCCAGCAAGGGGCCTATCTGAAGGCGCTGCTCAATATCGGTCTCAATCTGTTCCTCTGTCTGGCCATGGTCGTGCTGGGGATGCAGTTGGTCACAAGCCGGGTTTGAGGTGTCCGCACGCCATCGGCTCTGGTAAACTGGCGGCCATTCTTTGCTCTATGGGTATTTGAGGGATGTCGGAACAGACTACTACTACGCATTTTGGCTATAAAACCGTGGCAGCGACCGAGAAGGAAACCCTGGTCGCCGGTGTCTTTCATTCGGTAGCGGCCAAGTATGATCTGATGAACGATCTGATGTCGTTCGGCATCCATCGCCTCTGGAAGCGCTTTACCATCGACTGCTCCGGTGTCCGCAAAGGACAGAAGGTGCTGGATCTGGCTGGCGGCACAGGGGATTTGACCGCCAAGTTCTCCCGCATCGTGGGTGAGACCGGCCAGGTGGTCCTGGCAGACATCAACGACTCCATGCTCAAGGTGGGCCGCGACAAGCTGCGCAACCTGGGGGTGGCCAACAACGTCTCCTACGTACAGGCCAATGCCGAGGCGCTCCCGTTCCCTGACAACCATTTCGACGTCATCACCATCGGCTTCGGCCTGCGCAACGTGACCGACAAGGACAAGGCGCTTGCCTCCATGTTCCGGGTGCTCAAGCCGGGTGGCCGCCTGCTGGTGCTGGAGTTCTCCAAGCCGGTGAGCGAAGTGATCGCCAAGCTTTATGATCTCTACTCCTTCAAATTGCTGCCGAAAATGGGCGAAATCGTCGCAAACGACAGCGAAAGCTACAAATACCTGGCGGAATCCATCCGCATGCACCCGGATCAGCAGACCCTGGCGGGCATGATGGAGCAGGTCGGGTTCGAGCAGGTGGAGTTCTACAACCTGACCCAGGGCGTGGTCGCCCTGCACCGCGGTTACAAGTTTTAAGGTCGCCTATGCCGATGGATGCCATGGTCACCGCGGTGATCGAAACCAGCCTCAACCAGTTGCTGGCCCTGGACAAACAGAGCCCGGAGCGGTTGCGCAAGCTGACGGGCAAGGTACTCAAACTGGAGCTGCGCGAACTCAAGCCGCTCTGGTTTGTCTTCTCGGAGCGCCGTCTGGATGTGCTGGCCAGGTTTGAAGGGGAGGCGGATGCGGTGCTGAGCCTCTCCCTGACTGCCCTCGGCCTGCTCAAGGAGCCTTCCGCCCTGACCCGCTACATCCGCGAGGAGAAGCTGGACCTGAGCGGTGACCCCCAGCTGGTGCAGGCATTCAGCGCCCTGCTTGGCGAGCTCGATATCGACTGGGAAGAGGAGCTGTCCCGCTACACCGGCGACGTGGTGGCCCACACCCTGTGCAGTGGTGCCCGTCAGGCTCGCCGTTTTGTGGAGCGAGAGTTGTGCCGTTCCCAGCGTCAAGTGGCCGAGTATTTGACCGAGGAGGCGAGGCTTGCCCCGGGTCCGCTGGAAGTGGCGAGCTTCAATGACGATGTCGAAGAGCTGGCCCAACAGATGAAGGCGATCGAGTTGCGGCTTGCCCGCCTCGAACAGCAGGTGAGCTGATGACCCCGAAGGAGTTCAAACGCCTCTATCGCATCGTCAGCATCCTGCTGGAACAGGGCATCGACGAGCTGGTGCCCGCCCGTTATCAGCCCTGGCCTGGCCGT
Organism: Aeromonas sp. QDB18; assembly: GCF_027705325.1. Classification (NCBI taxonomy): domain Bacteria; kingdom Pseudomonadati; phylum Pseudomonadota; class Gammaproteobacteria; order Aeromonadales; family Aeromonadaceae; genus Aeromonas; species Aeromonas sp. QDB18. Next base: position 23,766 of record NZ_JAPDBQ010000044.1, on the reverse strand, counting down.
CTGGCCCGTCGCAGTCTGTTCTGGCTCAAGAACAAGCAACAAGGCATGAGCCGTGGCGCCCGCATTCGCCTTGCCTTCGAGGCCCTGGGCCCCATCTTCATCAAGTTCGGCCAGATGCTCTCGACCCGCCGAGACCTGCTGCCCCCCGACATTGCCGAAGAGCTGGCCCTGCTGCAGGACAGGGTGCCTCCCTTCTGTGGTCAGGCCGCCCGTCGCCAGATAGAAGAGAGCCTGGGTTGCCCCGTCGAGGCCCTGTTCGATGACTTCGACGAGACGCCGCTGGCGTCCGCCTCCATCGCCCAGGTGCACACCGCCCGGTTGAAGGAGAACGGCCGCGAGATCGTCATCAAGGTGATCCGTCCCGATATCGAGCCGGTCATCGAGGCCGACCTGCGCCTGATGCAGGCCCTGGCCCGTCTGGTGGCCCGTTTCGTGCCCCAGAGCGGACGACTGCGCCCCGTCGAGGTGGTGGAGGAGTATCGCAAGACCATACTCGACGAGCTCAACCTGATGCGCGAAGCGGCCAACGCCATCCAGCTGCGCCGCAACTTCACCGGTTCCGAGGCGCTCTATGTGCCCGAGGTGTTCACGGACCATTGCCGTGAGCAGGTGCTGGTGATGGAGCGGATCTACGGCATTCCGGTCTCCGACATTGCCGCGCTGGAAGCCAACGGCACCAACATGAAGCTGCTGGCCGAGCGCGGGGTGGAGGTGTTCTTCACCCAGGTGTTCCGCGACAGCTTCTTCCACGCCGACATGCACCCGGGCAACATCTTCGTCTCTTTCGAACACCCGGAGAATCCGCTCTGGATCGGCATCGACTGCGGCATCGTCGGCACCCTCAACCGGGAAGACAAGCGCTACCTGGCGGAGAACTTCCTCGCCTTCTTCAACCGCGACTACCGCCGTGTGGCCGAGCTGCACGTAGAGTCAGGCTGGGTACCGCCCGATACCAAGGTGGACGAGTTCGAGTTCGCCATCCGCACCGTGCTGGAGCCCATCTTCGAGAAACCGCTCTCCGAGATCTCCTTCGGCCACGTGCTGCTCAATCTGTTCAACACCGCTCGTCGCTTCAACATGCAGGTGCAGCCGCAGCTGGTGCTGCTGCAAAAGACCCTGCTCTATGTGGAAGGGCTGGGTCGCCAGCTCTATCCCCAGCTGGATTTGTGGCAGACCGCCAAGCCCTATCTGGAAAACTGGATGCACGAGCAGGTCGGCCCCAAGGCGGTGTGGAATGCCATCAAGGAGAAGGCGCCGTTCTGGGCGGAGAAACTGCCGGAGCTGCCGGAGCTGGTCTACGAGACCCTGCGTCAGGCCCGCCATCAGCAGCACCACTTCGACCAGATGTTTGCCGATTTCCGTCGCCACAGTCGCCGTCAGGGGCAAGCCCGCTACCTCTTAGGGGTTGGAGCCAGCCTGCTGCTCGCGGGTGTATTCTTGCTGACCCAGAAACAACACATTGAGTGGGGACAAATCAGCCTCGCCGGCGCCGGGTTATGCTGGCTGCTGGGTTGGTTGCGAACCCGTTCCCATTAAATAACCTGCGCCATCGGGCGCCTATCCGGAGAGAAAGTCATGGGTGGTATCAGTATTTGGCAGTTGTTGATCATCGCAGTCATCGTCGTGCTGTTGTTCGGCACCAAGAAATTGCGCGGTATCGGCGGCGATCTGGGCGCGGCGGTCAAAGGGTTCAAGAAGGCGCTCTCCGATGAGCCGGCCGACACCAAACCCGAACAAAAAGATGCCGAGTTCCCGACCAAGCAGTTGAACGAGACGGCCAGCAACGCCGAAGCCGCCAAGCAGAAAGACAAAGATCAGGCCTAAGCCATGTTCGACATCGGTTTTTGGGAGCTGGTCGTCATCGGCGTCGTCGCCTTGGTGGTGCTGGGTCCCGAGCGGTTGCCGGTTGCGATCCGCACCGCCAGCCACTGGATAAGGCTGATCCGCAGCACCGCCAACTCGGTCAAGGCCGAGCTGGAACAGGAGCTCAAGTTGCAGGATCTGCACAACGATCTGAAGAAGGCCGAACGGTTGCAGATGAACAACCTGAGCCCCGAGCTGCAGGAGTCCATCGAGCAGTTGAAAGCGGCCGCCCAGTCGGTGAATCGTCCCTATCAGGGGGAGAACGAGATCCGCCCGCCTCGGGAGCCCACCCAGGCTGAGCCAGCCACTCCGGTGGCGGCCCCGACGCCCACCCCAGAGGTTCCGCCGGTCAACAGTCAGCGAGAGAGCGAGCCTGTGCCCGCCAGCGAGTCCGCAGCCAAAGGGGAGGGTAAGCCATGAGTCAGGCAGAACAACCCCTCATCAGCCATCTGGTGGAGCTGAGAACCCGTCTGCTGCGCGCGATCTCCGCTATCCTGCTGGTGTTCATCGCGCTCATCTACTTCTCCAACAACATCTACGACTTCGTGGCTCAGCCGCTGCTCAGCCAGTTGCCGGCAGGCACCAGCATGATAGCGACGGATGTGGCGACACCCTTCATCACGCCCATCAAGCTGACCCTGGTGGTCTCCTTCTTCGTGGCGATCCCCTATCTGCTCTATCAGGCCTGGGCTTTCATCGCACCCGGTCTGTACCAGCACGAACGGCGGCTGATCCTGCCCCTGGTGGCCTCCAGCGCCGTGCTGTTCTATGCGGGGATGGCGTTCGCCTACTACGTGGTGTTCCCCCTGGTGTTCGGCTTCTTCACCAGTACCGCCCCCGCCGGGGTGACGGTGGCGACCGACATCGCCAGCTACCTGGACTTCGTGCTGACCCTGTTCTTCGCGTTCGGGGTGGCGTTCGAGATCCCGGTGGCCACCATACTGCTCTGCTGGACCGGGGTGACCACCCCCAGGAGCCTGAAGGAGAAGCGCCCCTACGTCATCGTCGGGGTCTTCGTGGTCGGTATGTTGCTGACGCCGCCCGATGTCTTTTCCCAGACCCTGCTCGCGATCCCCATGTGGGGCCTGTGGGAGATAGGTCTGTTCTTCGCCCGCTTCTACGTGAAGAAAGAGGACGAAGAGCAGCAACAAACGGAAGAGGGGAGCTGAGGCTCCCTTCCTCTTTTCATGCATCCGTTCGAGGCGTATGGTAAGGCCCCATTGAGTAGATGGTTTTCAAATGCCTGATATGCACCTCGTTTGTCCGGAACCCCTGACTCCATGATCGACATCGGTTTGAACCTGACCAGCAGCCAGTTCGCAGGCGAACAAGCCGACCTGGTGGAACGCGCGCGCGCCGCCGGGGTGGAAGCCCTGATCCTGACCGGCACCGATCTGGCCGGCAGCCGCGAAAGTGCCGCATTGGCCGCCCGCTGGCCCGGTTACTGCTTCTCCACCGCCGGGGTACATCCCCATGATGCCAAAAGCGTCGATGAGGCGACCCTGCCCGCCCTGCGCGAACTGGCGGCCCTGCCCCAGGTGGTGGCTATCGGCGAGTGCGGTCTCGACTACAACCGGGACTTCTCCCCCCGCCCGGTGCAGGATGCGGTGTTTGACGCCCAGCTGGCGCTCGCCGCCGAGCTCGGGATGCCGGTGTTTCTCCACTGCCGCGATGCCCATGACAAATTCGTCGAGATCCTGCGCCCCTGGTTGCCCCGCCTGCCGGGGGCCGTGCTGCACTGCTTCACCGGCTCCGACGCCGAGCTGGACGAGTGCCTGGCGCTGGGGCTGCATATCGGGGTGACCGGCTGGCTCTGTGACGAGCGCCGTGGCCAGCTGCTGCGCGAGCAGGTGGCCCGCATTCCGGCGGGTCGCCTGATGATAGAGACGGACGCCCCCTACCTGGTGCCGCGGGATCTGAAACCCAGGCCCAAACGCAACGAACCCGCTTTTTTGCCGCACATCGCCCAGGTGGTGGCGGCCTGCCGTGGTGAAGCGCCCGAGGCCTTGCTGGCCCATACCCGGGCCACCTCCGCCGCATTCTTCCAACTTCCGCTTTTGGAGTGATTCATGGCCACAACTCTTCCTGGGGCCTTCCCGGGCCGTCGCCTGCGCCGGGTGCGCAAACATGACTTCAGCCGCCGCCTGGTGCGAGAGAACGTACTGACCGTCGACGATCTCATCTATCCCGTGTTCGTGCTGGAGGGGGAGGGTCAGCGAGAGGCCGTTGCCTCCATGCCGGGGGTGGACAGGCTCTCCATCGATCTGCTGCTCGAAGAGGCCGCCGAACTGGTGGCCCTGGGTGTGCCGGCGGTGGCCCTGTTCCCGGTGACGCCGCTGGAGAGAAAGAGTCTGATGGCGGAAGAGGCTTACAACCCGGATGCCCTGGCCCAGCGGGCGACCCGTGCCCTCAAGGCTCGCTTCCCGGAGCTCGGGGTCATCACCGATGTGGCGCTCGACCCCTTCACCACCCATGGCCAGGACGGCATCATCGATGACGAAGGCTATGTGCAGAACGACATCACCACCGAGATCCTGGTGAAGCAGGCGCTCTCCCATGCCGCCGCCGGGGCCGACATGGTGGCACCGTCCGACATGATGGACGGCCGCATCGGTGCCATCCGCGCGGCGCTGGAGGAGAATGGCTTCGTCAACGTGCAGATCATGGCCTACTCCGCCAAGTACGCCTCCCACTACTACGGCCCGTTCCGCGATGCGGTGGGCTCCGCCGCCAACCTCGGCAAGAGCAACAAGGCCACCTACCAGATGGACCCGGCCAACGGCAACGAAGCCCTGCACGAGGTGGCCCTCGACATCGCCGAAGGGGCGGACAGCGTGATGGTCAAGCCGGGCATGCCCTACCTGGACATCATCCGCCGGGTGAAGGATCAGTTCGGCGTGCCGACCTTCGCCTATCAGGTGAGCGGCGAGTACGCCATGCACATGGCGGCGATCCAGAATGGCTGGCTCAAGGAGAAAGAGTGCGTGATGGAATCCCTGCTCTGCTTCAAGCGGGCCGGGGCCGATGGCATCCTCACCTACTTCGCCAAGCGGGTCGCCCAGTGGTTGAAAGAGGACGCCCGACGCTGAGGCGGGGAGTGTCCATGCCCTCACAATGCCGGCCCTCGGGCCGGCATTGTCGTCTCTGGCAGATGAAGTGCTGGTTTTATGAACAAAATGCCTGAAAAAGTGGGCAACAAGCCCGTCTCTTGGCGGCAAAGGCTTGATAAATGGGGTTTCTGCCTACATCTTAGATGGTCCAAGCAGGCTTCTGGACGGCAGGGGCTGCAGAGCATTTAGAGGTACCGCAGATGACTAACCCTTTGCTGACAATGGACTCGCTGCCTCCCTTCAGCCAGATCCAGCCCGATCAGGTGCAACCTGCCGTGACGCAGGCCATCGCCGATTGCAAACAGAAGATTGAGGATGTGCTGGCCCAGAAGGAGCCTCACACCTGGGACAGCCTGATCGCCCCGCTGGAAGAGGTCAACGACCGCCTCTCCCGGATCTGGTCCCCCATCAGCCACCTCAACGCCGTGCAGAACAGCGAGGCGCTGCGGGCGGCTCACGATGCCTGCCTGCCGCTGCTTTCCGAATTCCAGACCTATGTCGGTCAGCATGAAGGGCTCTATCAAGCCTATCTGGCCCTCTCCGAGAGCGATGACTTCCCCCGGCTGGATGATGCCCAGCGCAAGGAGATCCTGAACACCCTGCGCGATTTCCGCCTCTCTGGCATCGGTCTGCCTGCCGAGGCGCAGCAGCGTTACGGCGAGATCCAGGCCCGCCTCTCGGAGCTCGCCTCCCGTTTCAGCAACAACGTGCTGGACGCGACCCAGGGCTGGCACAAGCTGGTGACCGACGAGGCCGAGCTGGCTGGTCTGCCCGCGAGCGCCCAGGCTGCCGCGCGCCAGATGGCCGAACTCAAGGGCAAGGAGGGGTGGCTGTTCACCCTGGACATCCCCTCCTACCTGCCGGTGATGATGTATGCCGACAGCCGCGCCCTGCGTGCCGAGCTGTATGAGGCCTTCACCACCCGCGCCTCCGACCAGGGCCCCAACGCTGGCAAGTGGGACAACTCCGCCATCATGACCGAGTTGCTCACCCTGCGCCGGGAGCTGGCCCGACTGCTGGGCTTTGCCAACTATGCCGAGCTCTCCCTCGCGACCAAGATGGCGGACAAGCCGGAGCAGGTGGTGGAGTTCCTCACCGACCTGGCTGCCAAGTCCCTGCCCCAAGGCAAGGCGGAGCTGGAGGAGATCCGCGCCTTTGCCGCCGAGCAGCACGGTCAGGACGAACTGGCGGCCTGGGATCTTGCCTATTACGCAGAAAAGCTCAAACAGCACAAGTTTTCGGTCTCTGATGAGCAGTTGCGTCCTTATTTCCCCGCCGGCCGGGTCGTGAAGGGGCTGTTCGAGGTGGTCAAGCGGGTGTTCGGCATGAAGGTACGCGAGCGTCTCGGCATCGACACCTGGCACCCGGATGTGCGCTTCTACGACATCTTTGACGCCGATGACGAGCTGCGCGGCAGCTTCTACCTGGATCTCTATGCCCGCGAGCACAAGCAGGGCGGCGCCTGGATGGATGTCTGCCTGGGTCGCCGCTACCGTCAGGACGGCTCCCTGCAAAAGCCGGTGGCCTACCTGACCTGCAACTTCAACGGCCCGGTGGACGGCAAGCCGGCCCTGTTTACCCACAACGAAGTGGTCACCCTGTTCCACGAGTTCGGCCACGGCATTCACCACATGCTGACCCGCATCGATGTGGCTGGCGTGGCTGGCATCAACGGCGTGGCCTGGGATGCGGTGGAGCTGCCGAGCCAGTTCCTCGAGAACTGGTGCTGGGAATCCGAGGCGCTGGCCTTCATCTCCGGCCATTACGAGACCGGGGAGCCGCTGCCCGCCGATCTGCTGGAGAAGATGCTGACCGCCCGCAACTTCCAGGCGGCGATGCAGATGCTGCGCCAGCTGGAGTTCGCCCTGTTCGACTTCCGTCTGCACCAGACCTTTGACCCGACCAGAGCGGATCAGATCCCTGCGCTGCTGGATGAGGTGCGCAGCCAGGTCGCCGTGATGACGCCTCCGGCGTTCAACCGCTTCCAGCACAGCTTCTCCCACATCTTCGCGGGCGGCTACGCGGCGGGCTACTACAGCTACAAGTGGGCCGAGGTACTCTCTGCCGACGCCTTCTCCCGCTTCGAGGAGGAGGGGATCTTCAACCCGGCCACGGGCCACTCCTTCCTGAAGAACATTCTGGAAAAGGGCGGCTCCAGGGAGCCGATGGAGCTGTTCCGTGCCTTCCGTGGCCGGGAGCCCCAGGTGGATGCGCTGCTGCGTCACAGCGGTATCGCCGCGTGAGGTCCCGCCGCCACAGTGAGCCTCGATTGGATGAGCTGCCGCGCCACTGCGGGAGCTTCAAGCAGGTACACATTTGCGGCATAGTGGGATCGAAACGTGATTTTTGATAGAAAAAGGGACCTTTTGGTCCCTTTTTCCAAGCCTTTTTAATATCTTGCGGAGTGCATGTTTGCACTGTCCCCGCCTCTTCAGTAGAGTCGGGTTCTACCTTCCAGGGAGAGAAAGAACCTTGCCATGAGGCGAGCACTCGAGTCTGTCTATCAAATCATCTCCAGCCTGTCTCATTCGAGTGGTCAGGGATATTTTGATGCCTTTGTGAGTGAAATCGCCAACGCGGTGGGGGCTGACTTCGTCCTGGTGTCCGGCAAGGATCAGGCGGGTCTGTTCTTTACCGTGCATGCCGCCTATCCCGCCTCCCTCGACATCAACTCCTACAGCTTCCCCCTCGCCGACACTCCGGGGGAGATCGCCATGCAACAGGGTGAAGCCTGGTTCAGTGATCGCACCCGCCAGCTGTTCCCCCACGCCGCCGTGCTGGAGCGCTGCGAGGTGAGAGCCTATGCCGGCGTCGCGCTCAAGAACGCCGAGGGAGAGACCATCGGCCTGTGCAGCGTCATGTTCAAGCGGGCCATGCCGAGAATGGAGAAGATAGTGGGCCTGCTGCGTCTGCTGGCCCCGCTCGCCGGTCGTGAACTGGCGCTGATGTATCAGCAGCGCCAGAGCCAGGAGCAGCCGGCGCAACCGGAACATCACCACTTCCTGGACACCATGATGTCCCATGCGCCCGTGGGCATCGGCAAGGTGGATCTGGGCGGCAAGATCCTCTGGGCGAACCCGGCCATCGAGAAGATGCTCGGCTACAGCCAGGAGGAGCTGCAACAGCTCACCGTCGCCGAAATCAACCATCCGGACGACTGGCAGACCAGCATTGCGCTCTACGACGCCCTCAAGCGGGGGGAGCGTCCCGCGTTTACCCAGGAGAAGCGTTATCTCCATCGGGATGGGACCGTCCTGTGGGGACGGGTGACGGTGACCCTGATCCGCAACGAGCAGATGCACCCCGACTATCTCATGGTGGTGCTGGAGAACATCGATCCCATCAGGCGCCATGCGGAGCAGCTCAAGCTCTCCCACCGGGTCTATGACAACCTCTCCGAAGCCATTCTGGTGTGCGATGCCGACAGTCGCATCATCTCGGTCAATCCGGCCTTCGAGAAGATCACCGGTTACAGCGAGGAGGAGGCGTGTGGCCAGCGGCCCAGCATGCTCAAGTCCGGACTGCACGATCAGACCTTCTATGCGGACATGTACCACGCCCTGGAGCGGGTGGGGATCTGGCGTGGGGAGGTGTGGAACAAGCGCAAGAACGGCAAGCTCTATCCCCAGCAGCTGATGATCAGCGCCGTGCGGGAAGGGGGCAAGATCAGTCAGTACATCGCCATCTTCAGCGATCTTTCCCAGACCAAGCTGGCGGAGCAGAAGATCGCCGCCCAGGCCAACTACGACAACCTCACCGGCCTGCCCAACCGCTGGCTGTTCGGTCGCTGTCTGGCCCGCTTCTGCGAGCGGGGGGAGCGCTTCGCCCTCATGGTGCTCGACCTCAACAACTTCAAGGCGGTCAACAACAGCATGGATCACCATGTGGGCGACGCCCTGCTGCGGGAAGTATCGGATCGGCTGGTGAGCCGGGTGCGCACCGAGGACCTAGTGGCCCGCATCGGCGGCGACGAGTTTGCCTTCCTGGTGCCCGGCATCGTCAACCGCCGTCAGGCCGAGGTGTTTGCCAAGCAGGTGATCGGCGGTTTTGCCCGTCCCTTCATGCTGGCCAACCAGCACCTCTATGTGACCGCCACCCTGGGGATCACCCTCTGTCCCAATGACGGCGGCGACAGCGACGAGCTCTTGCGCAATGCCGAGCAGGCCCTGTTCGTCGCCAAGCGCCAGGGACGCCCCCTCGGCACCTACAACGCCTCCATGCGGGAAGAGGTGAGCCAGCGCCACCAGATGCAGCACGATCTGGCGGAGGCCATCAAGCTGGGCCAGCTGACCATGGCCTACCAGCCCATCTGGGACAACCGCAGCGGCCGGGTCGCCAAGCTGGAGGCCCTGGTGCGCTGGTATCACCCCCACTGGGGTCAGGTCTCACCGGCGGATTTCATCCCGCTGGCGGAAGAGGCGGGGCTCATCCAGGGGCTGGGTGCCCTGGTGCTGTGGCAGTCTTGCCGGGATCTGGCCAGATTGCAGCAGTCCGGCTTCCCGGATCTGCAGATGTCCATCAACCGCTCCACCCTGGAGTTCCAGACCATAGACCCGGAGGCCAACGAGTGGCTCAGGGTGATCCGCCACTTCGAGCTGGATCCGGCGGACATCATCATCGAGATCACCGAATCTCTGCTGATGGAGACCAGCGATCAGCACAGGGTGCGGATCGATGCCCTGCGCGAGGCGGGCTGCAAGCTGGCCATCGACGACTTCGGCACCGGCTACTCGGCCCTCAACTACCTGCGCACCTTCCCGGTGGATCTGGTGAAGATCGACCGCTCCTTCGTGCGCCACATCCCCTTCAACGAGCAGGACAGGCTGCTGCTCGACGGCATCATCAACATAGTGCACAACCTCGGCATGCAGGTGGTGATCGAAGGGGTGGAGACCCGGGAGCAGCTGAACTTCCTCTGCCTGAAGGGCTGTGCCTTCACCCAGGGCTACCTGCTCAGCCGTCCGCTGCCCTATGACGATCTGGTGGAGTACCTGGGCCTCAACCGTCAGGGGATGAACCTGACCACGGTGAGCTGATCTCCCGCTTCTGCTATCATGCCGGCTCCTGCGCCGTGATGAGTCCGTGTTATGCCCCATATTCAGGTTTTCAGTGAAGTCCCCGCCCGCGATGGCGAGCTCGACGCCCTGCGGCTGCGGCTGGCCGGGGTGGAGTTTCCGGCCCCCTTCGCGCTGGTGCTGACCGAGGCACGGCTGGAGCTGCGCAAGCTGGACGAGCCCAAGCTGGGGGCCGTCTATGTGGACTTCATCGAAGGGGCTGTGGCCCATCGCCGCAAGTTCGGCGGTGGTCGCGGCCAGTCCATCGCCAAGGCGGTGGGGCTGAAGTCGGGGGCCATGCCGACCGTGGTGGACGCCACCGCCGGGCTCGGCCGTGACGCCTTCGTGCTCGCCTCCCTCGGCTGCAGGGTGACCCTGATCGAGCGCAGCCCCGTGGTGGCGGCCCTGCTGCAGGACGGCCTGGCGCGGGCGGGCCAGGATCCCGAGATAGGCCCCTGGGTGCGCGAGCGGATGCAGCTGCTGCACGGGCCGGCGGTGGAGACCCTGCTGGCGCTGACCGAACTGCCCGAGGTCATCTACCTGGATCCCATGTTCCCCCACAAGCAGAAGTCGGCGCTGGTGAAAAAAGAGATGCGGGTGTTCCAGTCCCTGGTGGGGGCCGATCTGGACGCCGACGCCTTGCTGCCGGCGGCGCTCAGGATGGCGGAGAAACGGGTGGTGGTGAAGCGGCCGGACTACGCGGGCTGGCTCAACGAGCAGAAGCCGAGCATGGCCATCGAGACCAAGAGCAACCGCTTCGACGTCTATGTGATGGCGGCGCTGGCGGCAGGCTGAATCGAGCGCGCTTGAGTCAAGGTGTCAGATAGCAAGAGGGCCCGCAGCGCGGGCCCTCTTTCGTTGTTCGCACTCGGCGGCTAGAAGCGGATCCGCTTCTCTTCCCCCTGCCAGAGCAGCTCCAGACTCGCCAGATCCGCCAGGCTGAGGCGCTCGCCACCTTGCAATAGCAGGTACTCGACGCCTTCTCTGGCCTCGATGGTGCGGATCCTGTCTGCCCACAGGCGGCCGTCCCGACCGGTGAGGGTGACCGGCAGCTGCCAGCGGGCGGCGATCTCGAGCCAGTCGTAGAGGTCGCAACTGATGGGTTGATACCCTGTCATGGTGCTTCTCCTACCTCGGCCCCAGGCCCGTCACTGGAAATTGATGCTGGTGGTCGGGGCCGTCACCGGCTGCGCCTTCAGCACCTGCTCCAGCTGCAGCGGGTCGTTGGCCAGCTCGGGATCATCCTCGTCGCCGTTGCAGACCAGCACCATGTCGTAGCTGCCGAGGTTGACGAAGCCCAGCTCGTAGCCGTAACCACCACCCGTCAGGGGAACGACGGGGGCGCTGGCGTAGAAGCCGTTGTCGAGGTCGGCCATGTCGGGATAGGCGTCATCTCCCACAGGGCGCAGTTCGTCGTAGAAGTAGACGAAGGCCTTGTCGGTGAGCTGGCCGCCGCAAAGCCCTGCCGCCACCGTGCCCCTGACGGTGGCGACCTCGGTGTTGTTCACCAGTCGCACCCCTCTGGGCTTGAGCTTGTAATGCTCCTCGTGGCCCGGCAGCACCATGGAGTGGCGCAGGTCGAACTCTGTGGTGAAGGCGCTGAGGCCGTTGGCGGCTATGGTGAAGGCATCCAGCTTGAGCTCGTTGCTCGGCACCTCCAGCGGCTTGATCACGCTGTCATCCTGCAGGACGTAGGAGTAGGGTGTGCCATCCGGGAATTGATTGCCTGCATCCCGGCCATCCAGGATCCGCAGCCGCATCTGGCTGTAGTCGCCGGGGACCACGCTCTGGCTGGCCAGCAGGGGGCGGCTGCTGGAGCCCGGGTATTTCAGCAGATCGATATAGGTGAACAGGGGGTGGCCTGAGGCGTCCAGAGGGATGATCTCTCCCGTCGGCGTGCAGCCATCGTCCTGGGCCGATGTCAGGAAGCTGGCGGTGGTCCAGGCCAGCTCGCTCCCCGAGACGGGGTGGATGCTGATGTTGGAGACGGCGATGCAGACCTTGCTGACCGAATCCACCGGGGCATCGGAGAAGGCCAGGGACATCTCGGCATTCTGCTGGCTGTTGTCGTCACTGCCGCCACCGCAGGCGGTCAGCAGGGCAGTCAGGGCTATCAGGGGTAAATGTTTCATGGTTTCCGTTCCTGTGAGAGAGACAACTCAACTCTAGCCGAGCCGCTGGCACAGGCTAGATGGCAGGGGGGAGCGGAGAACCGGAATTGGGTTGAAAGTACAATAAAATCAACGGTAAGGCGTTGAATGGCGCCAATGATGGCTGCGAAAGGGATTGTCGGAACGGGCGGGAAAAGAAGCGAAGCGGGCGCAGGGCGCCCGTTCAGGCTTCCAGCAGGCGGGTGGACCAGCCCATCTTCTGCTGGCGCTCCACTTCCAGGCGCAGCTCGCTGGCCCGCAGGTAGTGCTCGTCCAGCCAGCCCCTGGGCAGGGTCAGGGTCAGGGCATCCTCATCGGCCTGCAGCATGAACTGGGGCACTGTACCCTGGGTGCGGCGCATGCAGAGGATCAGGGAGATGCGCAGGATGCGGGCCAGCCGGATCGCCTGGCGAGCCGTCACGGCTCCCTGTTTCTCCAGCGGCTCCAGCTTGAAGTCGTCCCGCTGGTTGAGCAGCAGGGCCGACAGCAGCTTCTTCTGGGCCGGGGTGAAGCCCGGCATGTCGATGTTGTCGATGATGTAAGCGGCGTGTTGCGGCGCCTTCTTGTACTCGATGCACAGACCAATTTCGTGCAGCAGGGCCGCATAGCGCAGGATCGGGCGACCGTAGCGCTTGGAGAGGCGCCAGGCCGGCTGCAGCTGGGTGAAGGCCTGGATGGCGGTGTCGCGCACCCGCTCGGCGTGCTCCTTGTCCAGCTGGTAGCGGCTGATCAGGCTGTCGGCGGTGCGATCCCGGGCATCACAGTCGTGATTGTTGCCGAGCAGGCCGTAGATGAGTCCTTCACGCAGGGCACCGCCCGCCAGGGTCATGCTCTCGATGTCGAGGGTCTCGAAGATGGCGATCAGGATGGCGAGACCGGAGGGGAACACGGTCAGCCGTTCGGCCGCCAGCCCTTCGAGCTGCAACTGATCGACTCTGCCGCAGGCGATGGCCTGACCCATCAGCTCTTGCAACTTGGGCAGGGTGACCCGCTCGCTCTTGCCCTGGGCCAGCATGATCTCCTGCAGCGCCTGGACGGTGCCGGAGGCGCCGACGCAGGTGCGCCAGCCGAGGACACGGTAGTCCGCAGCCACTTTCTCCAGTACCGCCTTGGCGGCGGCAATGGCCTGGTTGAAGCGCGTCTCGGAGAGCTCGCCATCACCGAAGTGGTTGTTGAGCCAGGTGACGCAGCCCATGTGCAGGCTGTTGAGCAGCTTGGCTTCGCTCTGCTCGCCGATCACCAGCTCGGTGCTGGCGCCGCCGATGTCGATTACCAGCCGGTTGCCTTCCCCTGCCGACGTCCAGGAGACACCTTCATAGATGGTCTTGGCTTCTTCCTCGCCCGAGATGATCTCGATGCTGTGGTTGAGCACCCGTTCCGCTTCGCTGATGAATTCGTCGACGTTGGTGGCCAGGCGCAGGGTGGCGGTGCCCACTACCCGGATATTGTCGGACGGGATGTCCTGCAACTGCTCGGAGAAGAGGCGCAGACAATCCCAGCCCCGCTCCATGGCGGCACGGTTGAGGCGAAAATCGGCATCGAGGCCGGCGGCGAGGCGTACCTTGCGTTTGACCTTGGTGACGGTGCGCAGGGCACCGGCGACCTCGCGCACCACCAGCATGTGAAAGCTGTTGGAGCCGAGGTCGATGGCGGCATAGAGAGGCGAGTTGTGCAACTTGGCCGATCCCTCAGTTCTTGCGGGGGGGACGACGACGGTTGTTGCTGTTGCCACCGCCCTGGCGATCCCGCATGTTGCGGTTCACCGGCTGGCGGTTGCGGAACACCCGTTTCGGCGCGGTGACGTCATCCAGCAGCGCCTCGCGGTCATACTTGCTGACCGGGATGGGGTGGTGGATGTAATCCTCGATGGCCGGCAGGTTGAAGGCATAGTCTTCACAGGCCAGGCTGATGGAGTGACCGCTTTTGCCTGCGCGACCGGTACGACCGATGCGGTGGACATAGTCTTCGGCATCGTCGGGCAGGTCGTAGTTGAAGACGTGGGTCACGTCGGGGATGTGCAGACCACGGGCAGCCACGTCGGTGGCGACCAGGATATCCAGGGTGCCCTTGGTGAACTCTTCCAGGATCTTCATCCGCTTCTTCTGCGGCACGTCGCCGGTCAGCAGGCCGACGCGGTGGCCGTCGTTCTCCAGCCAGGCGTGAACGTCTTCACAGACGTGCTTGGTGTTGGCGAAGACGATGGCTTTCTCGGGCCACTCCTCTTCCATCAGGGAGAGCAGCAGCAGCATCTTGTCTTCGTTGGAGGGGTAGAAGAGCTCCTCCTTGATCCGCACGCCGGTCATCTGTTCCGGTTCGACCTGCACATGTTCCGGGTGGTTCATGTGTTCATAGGCCAGCTCCTGCACCCGCAGGGAGAGGGTGGCGGAGAACAGCATGCTCAGACGCTCGGTGGCGGGGGGCATGCGGCGGAACAGGAAACGGATGTCCTTGATGAAGCCCAGATCGAACATGCGATCCGCTTCGTCCAGTACCACGACCTGGATGTTGCCGAGATCGATGACCTTGGACTTGAAGTAGTCGATGATGCGACCCGTGGTGCCGATAAGGATGTCGACGCCCTGTTCCAGCACGGCCAGCTGCTTGTCGTAGCCTTCGCCACCATAGGCGAGACCGAGCTTGAGCCCGGTGGAGGCTGACATGCTCTCTGCATCGTTATAGATCTGGACGGCCAGCTCCCGGGTCGGGGCCATGATGATGGCGCGGGGCTGGTTGATGAGGCGCGGCCTGGTCAGCGGATGGGTCAGCAAATAGTTGAATGTCGCCGCCAGGAAAGCCAGGGTTTTGCCGGTCCCCGTCTGAGCCTGACCGGCGAGGTCATGACCTTCAACCAGCAGGGGCAGGGACAGTGCCTGGATGGGCGTACAATAGTGAAATCCCTTTGATTCCAGACCAGCCAGAACTTCGGGTTCGAGGCCCATTTGGGCGAATTTTTCGGTCGTTAGATGTGTTTTGCTCATGGCGGTAGGTTATCAGGTTAGGCTTGCAATAATAAACAGGATCATTTCAAATAGGGCAACTATTGCCTTTGTTGAACCATCAATAAAGCCTTAATTACTGACTGGAGTTGGAGATGAGTGACAAGATTGTTCAGCTGAGCGATGCCAGCTTCGAGGCCGATGTAATCAACGCCGACAGCCCTGTTCTGGTCGATTTCTGGGCCGAATGGTGTGGACCGTGCAAGATGATTGCCCCGATCCTGAACGAAGTTGCTCAGGAATATGAAGGTCGCGTGACCGTGGCGAAATTGAACATCGATCATAACGCCGACACTCCGCCCAAGTACGGCATTCGTGGTATCCCGACCCTGCTGCTGTTCAAGAATGGTGAAGTGGCAGCGACCAAGGTCGGCGCCCTGTCCAAGACCCAACTGAAAGAGTTCCTGGACGGCAACCTGTAATAATCAAGAAGGAGCGCATTGCAATAATGCGCTCCTTGTGTTTTATCACCTAGACGCTCACCCTGATTGGTGCTAGTTTATCGCTCGTTTGCTAACCTTTTTGCCTGACTCTTTGCTTAACTACCAGCCTGGCAAGTCAAATCCGATCAGCATCAATCCAGCAGACTGTCTCCTCATTTCAATCCTTGCTTACAGACTTTCACCACTATGAATCTGACTGAACTTAAGAACACTCCTGTGTCCGAGCTGGTCCAGCTTGGCGAATCCATGGGGTTGGAAAATCTGGCTCGGGCGCACAAGAAAGACATTATCTTTGCAATCCTCAAGGCGCACGCCAAGGGCGGCGAGGATATCTTTGGCGACGGTGTGCTGGAAATCCTGACCGACGGTTTCGGTTTCCTGCGCAGTGCAGACGGCTCTTATCTCGCTGGTCCGGATGACATCTATGTCTCCCCGAGCCAGATCCGCCGCTTCAACCTGCGTACCGGCGATACCATTTCCGGCAAGATCCGGCCGCCGAAAGAGGGTGAGCGCTATTTCGCCCTGCTCAAGGTCAACGACGTCAACTACGACCGTCCGGAAAACTCCCGCAACAAGATCCTGTTTGAAAACCTCACTCCCCTGCACGCCAACGAGCGTCTGCGCATGGAGCGTGGCAACGGTTCCACCGAAGACATCACCGCCCGTGTACTGGATCTGGCATCCCCGATCGGCAAGGGCCAGCGCGGTCTCATCGTTGCACCGCCCAAGGCCGGTAAGACCATGCTGCTGCAGAACATCGCCCAGAGCATCGCCTACAACCACCCGGATTGTGAGCTGATCGTGCTGCTGATTGACGAGCGTCCGGAAGAAGTGACCGAGATGCAGCGGATGGTGAAGGGCGAAGTCATCGCCTCCACCTTCGACGAGCCGGCCTCCCGTCACGTCCAGGTCGCCGAAATGGTGATCGAGAAGGCCAAGCGTCTGGTCGAGCACAAGAAGGATGTGGTGATCCTGCTGGACTCCATCACCCGTCTGGCCCGCGCCTACAACACCGTCATCCCGTCTTCCGGCAAGGTGCTGACCGGTGGTGTGGATGCCAACGCCCTGCACCGTCCGAAGCGTTTCTTCGGTGCGGCGCGCAACGTCGAAGAGGGCGGCAGCCTGACCATCATCGCCACCGCGCTGATCGATACCGGCTCCAAGATGGATGAAGTCATCTACGAAGAGTTCAAGGGTACCGGCAACATGGAACTGCACCTCTCGCGCAAGATTGCCGAGAAGCGCGTCTACCCGGCCATCGACATCACTCGCTCCGGCACCCGCAAGGAAGAGCTGCTGACCGCACCGGACGAGCTGCAGAAGATGTGGATCCTGCGCAAGATCATTCACCCCATGGGCGAGATCGACAGCATCGAGTTCCTCATCGACAAGCTGGCTGCGACCAAGACCAACGACGAGTTCTTCGACTCCATGAAGCGTCAACAGAAGTAACAGCCTCTTCAATGACAAAACCGCGGCCCAGGTCGCGGTTTTTGTTTATCTATTTCACGGCTGGCTTAGTAGTATGAAGCCTCGATGTCACAAGGAAAGGGACGTCATGAAGCTGGTGTTGTTCATATGGATGGGTTGGTTGTGGCTGGCGGCCCCGGTGCATGCCGATTCCCCGCCGCAATTGCAGGCTCCCCTGGTGGCGGACGAGGGACTGGAGGGGCATCGGGCGTACCTGGACGGCCGTATGGCGCTCGGGCAGTTTGATGCCATGGACTCGTTGCTCGAGTCCCTGTCGGTGGGGCAGCGGGAGTTCCTGTTGTTCCAGTTGCTGGGTGAGCTCAAGTCATCGGGCGCACCGAGCCCGGCGCTGCTGGCCTGGGTGCGGGCACAAGCGGCCAAGGCGCCACAATGGCTGGTGGAAGGGAAGGTGGACGGTTTCCTGGTGCAGCTACCCGCCTATGACTTCCCCGCCGAGGCCCGGCTGGTGCTGAGCCACTGGCAGCAGCTGGCTTGGCAGGACAACTATCGCCAGTTGCTGGAGCAGGATCGCTTCGACTTCAAGCAGGTCTACTACAGCCGCAATCCCGAGCTGGCACAGCAGCAGCAGGCCCTGCTGGCGGTGCTCGATCGGCAGCCGGTATCCGTGCTGCGTCGGGAGGCGCAGCGGCTTGCCGCCCTCAATCTCTTCCTGCCGGACAACCAGTTGCTGCTGCACTTCATCGAACAGACCGGGGAGACGGCACTCTACCTCAAGCTGTGGCGTCAGCCAGTGGATCACGATAGCCTGACTGCACTGCACACTATTTCCCGCTTTTATTCAGGGCAGGAGGCGAGCGATCTGCTGATCGCCGCCAGCCAGAACAGCCGCCTGATGGTCCCCGCCCTGCACCAGCTCAGCCGTCTCTCCCCCTTGCCGGACGGGGCCCAGCAGTTCCTCCTGGCCGAACTCGGCAAGCACCAGTATGGCGGGCTGGTGGCCGGCCTGTTGTTGCAGATGGACGAGCCCAGGCTCCTGGGTCAATTGGCAAACCGGCTGACGCTTCAGGAGCGGCGACACGCCTCGTCCGTCATGAGGTCCGATTCGGGTACACCGGATACGCCGCCAGGGTTATAATGCGGGACCACCTGATCCCGCTGGGGTACTTGCATGAAATACAAGGACTTGCGTGATTTTATCGCGCAGTTGGAACAAAACGGACAGCTCAGGCGCATCAGTCGCGAGATAGACCCCTATCTGGAGATGACCGAGATCAGCGACCGTACCCTGCGTGCGGGGGGCCCGGCTTTGCTGTTTGAGAATCCCAAGGGCTACACCATGCCGGTGTTGACCAACCTGTTCGGCACGCCGGACCGGGTTGCCATGGGCATGGGCCAGCCCAACGTCAGCGCCCTGCGCCAGGTGGGGACCTGGCTCTCCTACCTGAAAGAGCCGGAGCCGCCTCGCGGGCTCAAGGAGTTGATGGAGAAGCTGCCCATCTTCAAGCAGGTGCTCAACATGCCGACCAAGCGGCTCTCTTCGGCCCCCTGTCAGCAGGTGGTGCTGGAAGGGGACGCGGTGGATCTGGATCAGATCCCCATCCAGCACTGCTGGCCCGGGGATGTGGCGCCCCTGGTCACCTGGGGGCTGACCATCACCCGCGGTCCCTACAAGAAGCGACAGAACCTCGGCATCTATCGCCAGCAAAAGATCGGCAAGAACAAGCTGATCATGCGCTGGCTGGATCACCGGGGTGGCGCCATTGATTTTCGCGAGTGGCAGGAGGCCCACCCGGGCGAACGCTTCCCGGTGGCGGTGGCGCTGGGCGCCGATCCGGCGACCATCCTGGGCGCGGTGACGCCGGTGCCGGACAGCCTCTCCGAATACGCCTTTGCCGGTCTGCTGCGGGGCAGCCGTACCGAGGTGGTGAAGGCGCTGAGTTGCGATCTGGAGGTGCCCGCCAGCGCCGAGATCGTGCTGGAAGGCTATCTGGAGCCGGGGGAGATGGCCCCCGAAGGGCCTTACGGCGATCACACCGGCTACTACAACGAAGTGGACGAGTTCCCGGTCTTCACCATCACCCACATGACCATGCGCCGGGATGCCATCTACCACAGCACCTACACCGGCCGTCCGCCCGATGAGCCGGCGGTGCTCGGGGTGGCGCTCAACGAGGTGTTCGTGCCGCTGTTGCAGAAGCAGTTCCCCGAGATAGTGGACTTCTACCTGCCGCCGGAGGGATGCTCCTACCGGATGGCGGTGGTGACCATCAAGAAGCGTTACCCTGGCCACGCCAAGCGGGTGATGCTGGGGGTCTGGTCCTTCCTGCGCCAGTTCATGTACACCAAGTTCGTGATCGTCTGCGATGACGACATCAACGCCCGGGACTGGAAGGACGTGATCTGGGCCATCACCACCCGGATGGACCCGGCCAGGGACACCACCCTGATCGAGCACACCCCCATCGACTACCTGGACTTCGCCTCGCCGGTCTCCGGGCTCGGCTCCAAGATGGGGCTGGATGCCACCAACAAGTGGCCGGGGGAGAGCAACCGGGAGTGGGGTCAGCCCATCGTCCAGGACGAGGCGGTAAAGCAGAAGATCGATGCCATCTGGGACGAGCTGAAGATCCTCGACTGAGGGATCCCCGATGCGGCGCGGCCATTGTGACGCAAAAGTGCGGTATTGCCGTGCCGAATTGGGTATGCTCGACGGACCTGACCACCAACTGGTCGCCATAAAAACAGTGAAACCATGAGCGAAGCGGGCCGGGCAGGCCCCTCACAAGGACAAGAATGCAACGTATCAAGTGCCGCGTAGAGGAACTGCGCGAATATGTCGACACCATCTGGCACGTGGCGCTGGCGCCGCAGCAGGAGGTGAGCTTCAAGCCGGGCCAGTATCTGCTGGTGGTGATGAGCGATTCGGACAAGCGCCCCTTCTCCATCGCCAACTCGCCGACCCGCTCCGGCGTGCTGGAGCTGCAGATCGGTGCCACTCCCGAGAATGCCTATGCCGGTCAGGTGCTGGCCCGCATGCGCGAGCAGGGAGAGATCGAGGTCGAGCTGGCCGCTGGCAAGGCGTTCCTGCGCGACGAATCCCCCCGACCGCTGATCCTGATGGCGGGCGGCACCGGCTTCTCCTATGCCCGCGCCATCCTGGAATACCTGATCGGCAGCGGCAGCAAGCGTCCGGTGTTCCTCTACTGGGGCGTACGCCAGGCGCACTGGCTCTACGAGCTGGAGCAGATGCAGCAGTGGGAGCGCGACTACGCGCCGCTGACCTTCATTCCCGTGGTGCAGGAGCCCGAGAGCGACTGGACCGGCAGGACCGGGCTGGTGCACAAGGCCATCATGGATGACTTCGTCAGCCTGCATGACTACGACATCTATGTGGCGGGCCGCTTCGAGATGGCCGGTGCCGCGCGGGAAGAGTTCAAGGTGCTGGGCGCCGAGCCCGAGCGCATCTTCGGCGATGCCTACGAGTTTATCTGACCACGGCCAACCGCAGAGCGTCGATCTGCCCCCTTATCGTCTTGCGAGAGAAGGGGGGATGAGAAACTCGTTGTCCCCATAAAAACGACAAACCCCAGCCTGGCTGGGGTTTGTGCTATCTACGGCGGGTCACGCCGGATCATTCGCCCTTGGCAGCGAGCTGCTGCTCGAGCTGGGCCAGCTTGGCCTCGAGGGCGGTCAGCTTCTCCCGGGTGCGCAGCAGCACCTTGGTCTGCACGTCGAACTCCTCGCGGCTCACCAGATCCAGCTTGTTGAGCTGGGCCTGCAAGACCTGACGGGTCTTTTTCTCCACCTCTTCACCCATGCTGCGAATGCCGGGGGGCAGGGCGTTGTGTATCTGTTTGGCGATCTCTTCCAGTTTTTTCGGGTCGATCATGGGGGTCTCCTTAAGCAATGGCGCCATTCTACCGACAAATCGTCCCCTTTGCCGAGATCGGGGCGGCTTTTTGCGCCATGGATCCCATCGGGCTCTGGTCGGGTCTGGTTGTTGTACCCTGGCTGCTACCCTGTGACACCGGGAATCAATTCCAATTCCTTGATGGTGTACACAAAAAAATCAGATCAGATGACTGACCAGAGGCTTATTAATTGTTGCGTTGCTGTTAATATGATTCGGTCGGGTTTGAACCCTACCCCGTCAGGCTCATCATGGATAACAACATAAAAGAGATAAGGATATGAAGAAAAAGCTAATTTACGCGGCCGTCGTCAGTGCGCTGCTGAGCGGTTGTGGTGGCAGTGACGACAACACAGGCGATACCTCAAGCTATCTCGATTATCTGCTGAGCGGCTCCAATGCAGTCCGACCCAGCGCCCTGGCAGCCCGTGCGACCGACGGTACCCTGAAATTCTCCACGGAAACGGCGGATCTCTCCAACCCGGTGTCCGCCCTCTCTACCTTGGATGGCTGGTCGACCACCCAGGCGATCCAGATAGTGCCGGTGACGGCCTCCGGCATCCAGGTCAAGGCGCCGGCCGCTGCTGAATTCGCAGCCTCCGTGGCACCCCTCTACCTGATGGAGCTGGAGTTTGACAGTGCGGCCCTGCGTCCGAGCGGCGTGAAAAAGGTGCTGACCTACGGGGTGGACTTCGTGGTGGCCGAGACGACCGGCAAGCTGAATCTGGTGCCGCTCAAGCCGCTCAACCCCTCTTCCTACTACATGATAGTGGCGACCGATACCCTCAAAGACAGCACGGGTGCCCCCCTGCGACCGGGTAGCGACTACAGCAACTACAAGACCAGCACCGGCAGCAACGCCCAGGAGCAGACCATCAGCGGCCTGATTGCGCTGCAGGAAGGGCTGTTCAAGGCTGCCACCGGCATCACTAGCGACCACGTGATCTTCTCCGACTGGTTCGGTACCCAGTCCGGCGCCGACGTGCTGGTGGCGGTGAAAGGGGCGGCCGCATCCGTGCTCAAGAGCCCGACCCTGGACGCCGCCGCCCTGTGGAAGCAGGACGCCTTGGGCAATACCAGCCTGCCTGGCACCTATACCCTGTCGGTGAGCGGCGGCAGCCCCTTCCTGACCCAGCTGGACGCCGAGAACTTCCTGCCCCAGGAGCAGAAGGATGCGATTGCCGCCGCTTTTGGTGACGGCACTCCACTCCACAATCTGGCCTTGGGCACCACCGTCTACAGCGGCACCGTCAAGCTGCCCTACTTCCTCTCCTCCCCGACCACCGCCGGCTCCTGGGACAAGGCGAAGACCCAGTCCTGGCACGGTGCCATCCCCAGCCTCTACGCCATCGCGAACGCCCTGAAGGCCCAGGATGCCGAAGTGATCGGCGGCCTGGTGGGGGCGGGTGTGGATCCGGCCCTGCTGGGCGAACTCATCGCCGATCCGAGCCGTCAGGCCGAGCTGCTGGCGGAGGCGAGCAAGTTGATCGGGGTGACCCTCACCTCCGGCGGCAAGGCGCTGGATCCCGAGATGAATATCGGGCGCTTCAACCCGCTGCCGGCATTGGAAGAGGTGCAGTCCGTCCCGATGCGGATCTTCGCCGCCGCACCGCTGGCGAACATCACCGACGTGATCATCTATCAGCACGGCGTCACCTCCGTGAAGGAGAACGCCTACGCCCTGGCCCTTGGCCAGATTGGTGCCGGTGCCCAGGCGAGCAAGAACGTGGCCGTGGTGGTGATCGATCATCCGTTGCACGGTGAACGCGGCTTCGCCCTGACCGGCAGCATGGACTCGGTGACCACCTCCGACAACCCGACCCCCTACCTGAACCTGAGCTACCTGACCGTGGCCCGCGACAACCTGAAACAGAGCGTGGCGGATCTGCTGGGCCTGCGTCTGGCGGTGGGGCTGGCCAATGCCAAGGGGGCTATCGGCACTGCTGGCAGCCTCAAGGTACACTTCCTGGGTCACTCTCTGGGTGCCATCGCGGGGGCCAACCTGCTGGCGGTGGCCAACCAGTCTGTTGGCAACCCGACGGCAGACGCCCTGTTCAAGTTCGACACTGGCGGCCTGGCCATGCCGGGTGGCGGCATAGCGCCGCTGTTGCTGAACTCGCCGACTTTCGGCCCGACCATCCAGATGAGCGTGCTGACCGCTGGCAGTGCGGCCCTGAAGGCAGCCTTCACCGCCTACGCCCCGAACTGCAAGACGGCGGTGCCGACCTGCTTCGTCAACGAGTTCCTGCCGAGCCAGGATGCGGCCACCCAGGCCACGGCGGCCAGCACCCTGCAGAGCTACAGCTTCGCGGCGCAGTCGGTGCTGGATTCGGCAGACCCCATCAACCTGGGGAGCGGCATCGCGGCGGACTTCCCGCTGTTTGCCACCGAAATCGTCGGCGACGGCGCCCTGAGCCTGTCGGATCGGGTGATCCCGAACAGCATCGCCACCGCCCCCCTGGGTGGCACCGAGCCGCTGTTCAAGGTCCTGGCCCTGCAACCGCTGACCGCCACCGGCGCCGCCAACCACAGAGCGGCCCGCTTCGTGGCCGGGGGTCACAGCTCGCTGCTGGCACCGGACGAGAACTTCGATCCGACCGGCGCCGTCACCACCGAGATGCAGACCCAGTTCGGCAGCTTCTTCGCAAGTGGCGGTACCGCGGTCAAGGTGACCGACGGCAGCCTGCTCAAGCAGTAAGCCGGCCGACCAATAAAAACGCCGCCCCTTGGGGCGCAATGCTGATCAGTTAAGGATCCATTGACCGATCCTTCTGCTGTAGGACAATCCGGAACCAATCACTGGTTCCGG